>VFKT01000226.1 GCA_009885395.1 Deltaproteobacteria bacterium
ACAGCTGTCATCCTTCTCGGACCTGATAAGCGTCGCACCATCTGCGACTTGAAGGAATCAGAATATTGCACGGAATCACGGCTCTCTCGCCCCCTTCAGTTAAGCCCGGTCGACCATCCCGACCGGGCGACAACTACGCTGACACAGGGGGCAGGTCGATCGGGCTCGCCCAGAGCGTACGCGGTTCTTCGCCGAGGTAGAGGTCGAGCGAGGGGGCCACGCTCATGCCGCGCGTTTGAGCGGCCTCTGCCACGCGATGATAGGCGGGGCGATAGGGGTGCAGGATGTGCAGTGAGAGCGGATGGGTTTGCAGGAGCACGAGCACGCAAGCGTTGCGTTTTTTGGCGATCGCAGCGAGGCGATCGAGCTGACTCTGGTAGCTCATCCAGAGCTCCGGATTTTCGAAATAATTCGTGAAGATTTCATCTGAATAGGTGCCGGGGGCTTCGCGGATCTGCCGGAACTCTTCAAGAGCAAGAAATCCGCTGTCGAGCAGGGCACTGCCCGAGTCACCCGCAGGCAGAGGCATCGTCGAAACGGCCCCTCGTCGGTAGGTGGTGCCAAGCTCGATATCCGTGAGGCTGAACCCGTAGATGATCAGATCCGGTTCGTAGGCAAGACCGAACGCTTCCAGGCGTCCCAACGCGGATTTGATATCAGCGCCGGCCAGAGCGGTATTCACGACCTCAAAGCGGGTAGGGCCATCTGTGTTCAGTTGTTCTTCGATGCGAGCCGCCCAGGTCGCGTCCTCGGCGATCCACGAGCCCATCGTCGTCGAGCCACCGGCGACCACGATCCGAAAGACTCCCCTGGGCTTCGGCACGACGTAATCCCGATCCCGGAGCCCGAGTACATTGGTCTCGTAGAGCGCGCCCCGGAAGAGGCCGCGTTGTTTCGGTTGAACCAGATCGGTCAGATTTTGAATTAGTTTCAGTCCGCCGGGGAGGGATGCGTGTTCGCGACTGGGAATCGGCGGCGGCGCGTTCGCGACGCGCAGCGCGATCTCTGCCGCGACGAACGCGATTGCCAGCGCGGTGGCTCGTTTGGCGAATTTCGAGAGCAAGGTCCGAAGAATTGCAGATCGGCCTGTCGCCGTCGACGCTGAAGCGGGCTCTGGGTCAGAAGGCTTGCGCCGGGCAGCTTGCGGGCTGCTCGGATTTGCCCTGCCCTGAAACCCGATCGCAAGCCGAACGCTTGCCCACCGGGGAGGCCCCGGCTATCTCGAACAGACCTTCGGGAGCAGGGAGTGCCACGGCGCAAGACCCCGATCCCGCGAGCGACCATCGGAAATTATGTTGCGTACCTTCTCCACTCTCTGCCGGAGCCTCTTCCTCGTGTGCGGACTCGGGGGCGCCCTCGCCGGTTGCATGATCGGTCCCGATTTCGTCCGGCCGCCGACCAAGCTCGCCGGGCAGTGGACAGATGCGGGCGATGCCAGTCTCGACCCGACTCGCGGCAATGCCGTCGATCAGCATCGGGATTGGTGGCGGGTCTTCCAGGATCCGGTGTTGACCAGGCTTGTCGAAACGGCCTACCAGCAGAACCTGACGCTTCTCGCAGCCGGAGTGCGGGTCCTCGAAGCGCGTGCCCAACTGGGTGTGGCGCTCGGTGAATTCTGGCCGCAGCAGCAGGCCGTCAGCGCGGCTTATTCGTACAACCACGTTCCGCTCACGCTGCCCGGCAACCTGATCAATGGTAGTTATCAGCAGGCGTTGTTCGGGGCGCAGGCGACGTGGGAACTGGATGTCTGGGGGAAAATCCGGCGCGGCATCGAGTCGGCAGACGACGTCTTCCTGGCTTCGGTGGCGACCTATGACAGCGTGCTTGTCACTCTGCTTGGCGACGTTGCGAGCCTCTATGTGAGGATCCGTACGCTCGAGGTACAGCTTCGGATCGCGCAAGAGAACGTGGTCAGGCAGGAGGTCGCGCTGAAGATCGCGAACAACCGCTTCCGCGGAGGCGTGGTCAGCAAGCGTGACGTTTATCAGGCCGAGAACGTGCTGGGCCAGACGCGGTCGTCGATTCCATCTCTGACGATCGGCCTCCGTCAAGCAAAAAACGCATTATGTGTCCTGCTGGGTAGGCCTCCCGGCGGTGCCGACGAGCTACTGGTGGGGCCGGCACGGATCCCGGTCGCACCGCAGCAGGCGTCAGTGGGCATTCCGGCCGATCTGCTGAGGCGCCGTCCAGACGTCCGCCGGGCGGAATTGGATGCGGCGGCACAGAGCGCCGAAATCGGCTTTGCGAAAGCGGACCTGCTGCCGGCATTCACGTTGATCGGCAACGTCGGTACCGTCGCCTCGGATATCGGAACTGGCAGTCTGGGCGACGTCTTTACCGGCCCGAGCTTCCGCCAATCGATCGGGCCTGCGGTGCAGTGGAACATCCTCAACTACGGGCAGATCACCAATAATGTGCGCGTTCAGGACGCGAAGCTTCAGGCGTTGTTGGTCGAGTATCAGAATCAGGTTCTGGGCGCCCAGCGGGAGGTCGAGGACGGATTGGTGACCTTCGTGAAGTCGCGCGAGCAGAGCCACTACCTCGCGCAGAGCACGGTCGCCGCCGAGGGCGCACTTGTGATCGCGCTCAACCAGTACAAACAGGGTACAGCCGATTTTACGACGGTACTGACGGCGGAACAAAACCTCTACCAGGCGCAAAACGATTTGGCGGTTGCGCAAGGCAATATTTCGCTCGGGTTGATCGCGGCCTACCGCGCCCTGGGCGGAGGCTGGCAGATCCGTGAGGACAACGATTTCGTGCCCGAAGGCGTGCGCCGGGAGATGGAGGAGCGCACGAACTGGGGAGGCCTGCTCTCTCCCGAGCTATTGACCCCGGAGACGCCTGGCCTTCCCGGCCCGGAAGACTCGAGAGCCTTGCCGGGATTGCCGGAATGGTAGCGAGCGGAGTGAGTCTATGATTTCGCAGAGAAAACCACCGCATCCAGGGCCGCGTCGTCCTCGGGCGGCGTTGAAGACAAGCGGGACCGAGAGCCCTTTCTTCACGGCACTGCTCCTGCTCGCGCTGGCCAGCGGCCTGGGCTGTGGCTCAGGTACGCCCCCGGCACCACCGCCGAACGTCACGGTGGCGAATCCCACCAGGCAGTCGGTCACCGAATACCTCGAATTCACGGGTACCACCGCCGCCACCGATTCGGTCACGTTGGTCGCTCGCGTCGAGGGCTATCTCGAAGAGCGTCACTTCGAGGATGGCAGCGAGGTCAAGAAGGGTGCGCCGTTATTTTCGATCCAACAGGGGCAGTACAAGGCGCAACTGCAACAGGCGGCGGCCCAACTGGCAGCCCAGCAGGCGGCGCTTTTGCACGCCAATACGGAACTCGCGCGCTACACGGTGCTGGTGAAAGAGGACTCGGCGCCGCAGACCGAGGTGGATCAGTGGACCTTCCAAAAAGAATCCGCGCAGGCGGGAATTTTGGGCGCAGAGGCGCAGATCGAGCTCGCCAAACTGAATCTGGCCTATACGAAAATCACCGCGCCCTTTGACGGTCGAATGGACCGACACCTCGTCGATCCGGGCAATGTGGTGGGGGGTATGGCGCAGCCGACATCGCTCGCCCAGATCGACAAAATCGATCCGCTTTATGTGTACTTCACGGTGAATGAACGGGATCTTTTGGGTATTCGTGCCGAGCATAAGGGCCGGGCTCTGGGCTCGGTGGAGAAGAAGCTCATCCCGGCCTACTTCGGGCTCCTCGATGAGAAGGGCTACCCGCAGCAGGGACACCTTGATTTTGCGGCGCTCAGCGTTTCTGCGACCACCGGCACCTTGCAGGCACGTGCGATCTTCGCAAATCCAGCGCCGGGCATTCTGCCGGGACTTTTTGTACGGGTGCGGGTTCCCTCGGCGGCGCCGCACGACGCCTTGCTCATCCCGGGCGAGGCCGTCGCCTTCGACCAGCAGGGCGAGTATGTGTTGGTGGTCGGGAACGAGAACGTGGTCGAGAGGCGGACGATCGAGACGGGTTCGATGCAGGGGCGGAACATCGTCGTCGAAAACGGCCTTGCCCTGAGCGATCAGGTAATCGTTGCCGGGATCGTGCGCGCCATCCCCGGACGCAAGGTCATGCCCGCGCGGGCGCCGCAGCCGACGAGCACGGCCGCGCCGGCCGTGCAGCCGCAGCATTGATCGATCGGTCATGTCAAAGTTTTTCATCGAGCGACCGATTCTGGCGAACGTCCTCGCGATCATCACGATCGTGCTCGGCCTGGTTTGCATGTTGAATCTGCCAGTTTCGGAGTACCCCGACATCGTGCCCCCGACGATTCAGGTGTCGACGAACTACCCGGGTGCCAGCGCCGAGGTGGTCGCTCAAACGATTGCGATTCCGATCGAGCAGGCGATCAACGGCGTCGAGAACTCGATCTACATGGAATCGACGAGCGGCAGCGACGGTAGCTACACGCTCACCATCACCTTCTCGATCGGCACCGACCTTGATTCGTCGCTTGCGCTGGTGCAGAACGCGGCAAACTCGGCGGTGGCGCAGCTCCCCACACAGGTGCAGGCGCAAGGCATCAACGTCCGCAAAGTCAGCACCAATATTCTATTGATCGAAAGTCTCTACAGCGACGACGATCGCTACGACGAAACCTACCTCAGCAATTATGCGATCATCAATCTGGAGAACCCGATCGCGCGCCTGCCCGGTGTGGGCCAGGTGACGGTGATGGGGGCGGGCCCCTACAGCATGCGGGTCTGGCTGAATCCGCAGAAACTTGAAGCGTTTGGCCTGACCGTGCTCGATGTGCAGAGCGCCATTCAGAGCCAGAACGTGCAGGTTGCGGCTGGCCAATTGGGTGGCCCACCCGTGCCGGACGATCAGGTCTTCCAGTTTACGGTCAATACCCTTGGGCGCCTGTCGACGGTGGAAGAGTTCGAGAACATTATCGTCAAGAGTGAAACCGCGTCGCCGCAAACCGTGGGCGGGAGTCAATCGCGTGACAATTCGCCATCTGCGGCGATTGTGCGCGTGCGTGATGTGGCGACGGTGCAGCTTGGGCAGCAGGTGTTCTCCGTCTTCTCGGGGCTGAACGGCAAGAAGGCGGCGCATATCGCGGTCTACGCGCTGCCGGGCGCCAATGCCCTCGATGTGGGGGTGGCGACGCGGGCTCTGATGGCAGAGATGAGCCAGTCGTTTCCGGCCGGGCTGAAGACCCAATCGCTTTACGACACAACAATTTTCATCGACGAGTCGATCGACGCGGTGTACACGACGCTCGCTCTAGCCGGCGTCCTCGTGCTGATTGTGATCATGCTCTTCTTGCAGAATATGAGGGCGATGCTGGTGCCGGCAACGACAGTGCCCGTGACCATCATCGGCGCCTTTGCTGCGATGGCGCTGCTTGGCTTCACCATCAATCTGATGACGCTCTTTGCCTTGATTCTGGCCGTCGGAATCGTGGTGGACGATGCGATCGTGATCGTCGAGAACGCGTCCCGGCACATCGAACGTGGCCTCACGCCGAAGGATGCGTCGATCGAGGCGATGCGCGAGCTGACCGGCCCGGTGCTGGGGATCACGCTGGTGCTGATCGCTGTTTTTCTTCCGGCGTCGTTCATGCCGGGGGTCACGGGTCAGATGTTCCGCCAGTTCGCGCTGGTCATCGCCTCGACAGCCGTCATCAGCGCCATGAACGCGCTCACCCTGAAGCCCGCGCAATGCGCACTCTACCTGCGCCCGATCCCGAAGGACCACCAGCCCAACCGCTTCTTCCGTGGCTTCAACAAGGTCTATAATGCGGTGGAACGGGCCTACATGGGGGTGGTCGAACGCATGGTCAAGCGACCGAAGTCGATGGCCGGATTGTTCTTCGGTGTCGTTTTCCTCGCCATCTGTGGATTCGCGGTCTACCCCTCCGCTCTGATGCCGCTTGAGGACCAGGGCTACGGCATCGTCGTTGCCGAGCTTCAAGAGGGCGTGTCCCAGCCGCGGGTACGCGAGGTCTCAGCCGAGATGGATGCGATCTTCAAGGACGTGCCGGGCGTCAAGGGCTGGGTGACGATCGGCGGCTACTCAGCGCTGGACTCGGCGAAGCTCTCGAACGTCATTACAGCCTTCGTCATCTACGAAGCCTGGGACAAACGACCGGCGTCGCTCAACCAGATGGTAATCATGGCCGACCTGCGGCAGCGCTTTCAGGCGGTACAGCGCGCGACTTTCGCGGTTCTGCCGCCATCGCCGATCCCGGGGCTTGGTACCGCCTTTGGTTTCGCGATGATGGTGGAGGATCGAGCCGGATCGGGAATGACCGAACTGCAGAAGGGGGTCAACGAGATTCTCAGCTCGGCGCGGGATCAGAGCGGGTTTCTGCGCACAGGCTTCACGACTTTCAGCTCGACCAGCCCGCAGCTCTACCTCGACATCAATCGGACGATGGCGGAGTCGCTTGGGGTGTCGATCAGTGATGTTTTTTCGACGTTGCAGAGCTATCTCGGCTCCACCTACGTCAATCAGTTCAATAAGTACAATCAAAGTTTTCAGGTGCGGATGCAGGCCGAAGCGGATCAGCGGCGCGGCCTTGCCGATGTCGGCAAGCTCTATGTGGCGAACGATAATGCCGAGATGGTGCCGCTTGGGGCGCTGTTGAATGTCCGGCGCAGCTTCGGCTCGGAATTGGTGACCCGCTACAATCTCTATCCCGCGGCGACGATCATCGGGATCCCAACAGCCAGCTACAGCACAGGGCAGGCCATGCAGATCATGGATGAGAAGGCGGCCCAGATTCTACCCACCGGAATGGCCTACGATTGGACGGGGCTGTCCTACCAGGAACTGCTGGTCGGCAACCAGATCTACCTGATCTTTGGCCTTTCGATCTTCCTCGTCTTCCTTATTCTGGCGGCCCAGTATGAGAGTTGGACCGACCCGGCCACGGTGGTGTTGGTGGTCCCGGTGGCCATCGTCGGCGTACTGTTGGCTCTACTCGTGCGGGTTTTCCCGGTCGATTTGTATACGCAGATTGGCCTGGTGCTGATCATTGCACTTGCGGCGAAAAACGCGATTTTGATCGTCGAGTTCGCCCGCGAGTTGCGCGCCGAGGGGAAATCCATTCCTGATGCGGTGGTGGAGGCGACCCGGCGCCGCTTCCGGCCGATCCTGATGACCTCGATCGCCTTCATCCTTGGCGTGGTGCCCTTGCTCACGGCCAGCGGTGCCGGTGCCGCCAGCCAGCAGGCGATCGGTACCGTGGTGTTTGGCGGTATGCTGGCATCGACGCTGATCGCGATCCCCTTCGTTCCGGTGTTCTATGTGCTGCTGCACGAGTTCTTCGATGCTCCCCCGGCAGCAGCTCCGGCTAACGACAGCAACCCGATATGATGTTCGCGTAGCGGCTATTCGAAGGCAGTCATTGACTGAGGCTTGCTTCAGATTTGGCCTCCGATGCGCTCTACTTTTTGGGCTCACGAAAGGTTTTTAGGACGGCACGCAAATGCATGCCCCGAGGAGATTATATCTGCCGGGTCAGGCTCATCCGAAGCTGATCATTGGCCTGTTGGGCCGCGTGGCGTGCGCTCGCGGACCGGTTACGGTCGACTTGGGTCACGGCTTCGCCGTCGATGAAGCTCAATCTGGCGGAGCGCCGGGGGGGCTTGGGTCGCGTCGCCGGAGACGAGAGCGCCTGGCTTTGGCACCCGCTCACCGCGGCGGCTTGGTCCGATCCGGCGATTGCGGGAAGGCGCTCTTTTGCTGGTTGTGCCAGCCCTGCGCGTTGGCGTGCTGGGGCGCATTTCCGCTGATTCCGCTTTGGCGCTTCTGCGGCGACTCTTTCTGCTGGTTCCGCTGGCGACGGTCGCGTTCGCTCTGCCTTTTGCTTGGCGCTGGTTGACGTTCTGCAAGACATTTTGGTGATCTGCCTGGGAGCTTCGCAGGGCCGATTGATCGGAGATCGATTTCGACCAAGCGGAGTGGGGCATGGCTGTGGCGGGCCTGAGAGGGTGCTCAGAGCTACTTTTATTCAGGCTAAGCTAGCGCCCCCGGCCAGGCTTGCCCAAAGTAGGCGCTAAGGTGTCAAACCAGACGTTTGTAGCCTTGCCTGGGTTAGATTTCCTGATGAGACGTCTTAGATTATTTTATGCCAACTCTGTTGGAGGCCAGGGTTAATGGCTTGCGCCAGGTTCCGCGCCATGATCCACAACGAAGGTGAATGCGGATCGTAAGAGGGCGCCTCAGCGCACGTCGCGCGGCGAACGAGGCCCGCTTGGCGCCAGGGCGCGCGAGGCGAGATGCGTCGATTGCGCCGCAGGCCGTGCGAGCCGCTCGGCTTGCGTCCGAGGATGCGGCACGCTTCACGCCCGCCCGCGAAAGAATGGACTGTTTCGCGATTCCCACCTTATCGTAGGCGCCACAAAACCCCGATTTGTGAAAGTCCCGCCTACTATTTTTCTATAACCCATTGGAGTAACACCATGAATCGTATCTTGATAATCACCGCCATCACACTGGGCACTTTAATAGGCCATGCGCAAGCCGGACCCTTGTTAACTGAGGCATTACTGCTGAAAGGCGCAGAAAAATCCAAAGCTCCAGCGCCCACAGCTGTCCCTGCAAATACAGGAAAATTGAGTTTTGATACTGCAAAAGCCAAATGCATAGCCTTGGGAAGCCCAGCAGGTAGCGCTGCTTTTAATAGTTGCGTTGTCACTTTGATGCAATAAGTTTCAAACGATCGTAGATGCTTGGTCTCGCATCGAATAAGGAGATCAAGAGTGTCTCGAATTGCGTTTTGCTTTGCGGTGTTGCTCACGTTCGCCTGGTCCGCCGGACAGGCGAATGCCCAGACCACTACTACTCTCTCCGGCAATCTCGACGGCTATCAATCCTGCAGCGGCCAGTATGCCCTCTGCGAATCTTTGATCTGCACTCCGACGGGGCGAACAATCGACGTGAACGTCGCCGGTGGCGGGACTGTGACCTGCCCCGCAGCCGGTTTCCGGCCGGCCCGGACAATACCTTGACGCTTGATACCGGACTCGCAGGCTCAAGAAGGATGCAATCGGGTCAAGATTTTGATCGATGGGGTAGGATCCATCGATGAAAGCGCATCCCCTGCGCGATGTTGCGGGGGAGAATGTCGAGCCGGGCACTCTTGCCTTAGAGCACGAATTTGCCGGTACGAAGCGAGAGCGAGGCGATTTCCGGGGCGGCGACGAGGAGCGTGCTCACGGCGAGAGCAAAACCGGCGGGCAGCCCGGCGGGCAGACCGGCGGGCAGGCCGGCGGGCAGGCCCTGTCCACGAAGGCCGCCCACCAGCACCACCCAGGCCGTGGCCTCCGGCCGCCGCAGCGAGAACGATGCCCTCGGGTCGGGTCAGGTAAGCCAGGCCGAAGGCGACGCCCGCCAGAACGCGGGCTCGAACGCCACCTGTTTCGACGGTCAATGCCGCGCCGTAGAGGCCGGTGAAATAGAGCGTCAAGCAGGTTGGCGCGGTGAGTACCGAGGGCGCGGCGACGACCAGGAGTGGATGGATGGCGATCAGCGCCCCCGAGAGCACCGCCGCCGTGATCCCGTGGAGCATTCGGGTGAGCAGGAAAATTGGCAGCACCATCGCGGTTTGCAAGAGGAGCGACACTAGTCGAGCTTTGAATTCAATATCGCTCCCGGGAAGGAACGAGGCGAGGGCGATCAGGCAGGGGTAGAGCGGCTGAAAGACCAGTTCCCAGCCGAAGATCGTACTGAAATAGCCGGCATCGTTGGCGACGTTTTCGCCCGCGCGCGTGTGGGGTGCGCCCTCCATCTCGATCACGAAGTTGCGACCGAGCAGCGAGAGGACGCGCAGAGCGAGTGCGCCGCCGACGAGGAGGCAGAGCGCGAGCGCATCGCGAGTGGGGAGTGGGAGCGAGGGCTTTGCGCGTGGCTGCGACAAGGACCCGGCGGGCCCGTCGGAGCGGTAGAGGTTTTCCCCCTTCTGGACCTTGGACCCTGCCGAGTTGAAGACTGTCAAGTCGACAGACAGCCAACAAGCAGGGATCATCGGATAAGTGGAGCGCGCGGCTCAATAAATATCATTCGTAGGTTTTGGCGGACGATCGTCCGGGCGGTCCCGGCCACGACGCGGGCCTGGGGCCTCGGACCTGGGCTTACCCTCGGGGCTGCAGTTCTCCTCTTTGGAAGCATCGCAACCTGTACTCGTGGTACCGACCCCGGTTGAGCTTCGGGTGTCTCTTCTCAGGCAAGTCGGGCGAGATGCGGTCCGATGCCGTCTGGATTCGACCAGGTGATCGTGAGTGCGTCCGTGGCGCGCGTCATTGCGACGTAGAGGGATGCCTTCTCGCGCGGATTCTGTTCGAGTGACGCAGCGGATTGATCGGCTCCAACCAGGATGATCGCTCGCGCTTCGAGCCCTTTGAAACTGGGGATGGTCGAGAGCGTGACGGCTGCCGGGTCGATGGCAGCGTCAGATTTACTTGTTTGATCACGGGCGAGCCAGAACAGGTCGATGCACTCATCTTTGAAGGCTTGCATGAGGAGCGGGACGGGATCTGCAGGTGGCGTCGACGCGTCCGTTGCCGGTCTTCGATAGAGAACCGCAATTTCGTCGGGCAAGAAACCGTCGTCCATGAGTTCGCGACAGCGGGCAGCCGCGAACTCCGCCTGCTCCTTCAAGGAGGCCAAGCCGAAGACGCCAACGGGCTTGCCGCTGCGATCCGACGAGACGGGGACCCAGATGCTCTCGCCTCTGGATGGGGCGGCCTCGCCCTCGGCGATGTCGCCCCACAGGAACTGGTTGGCAAAGCGGTTGATTTCGGCCGTGCAGCGCAGGTTTTGCTTGAGCACCCCGGGCGAGCCCTTGTGCTGAATACCAAGCTTGCGGAGCGAAGGCGAGCTGGTCTCGTAGATTCGTTGCGCGTTGTCCATCGCGAAGAGGAAATCGTCACGACCTTTGGCGAGTGCACTCAAGGCTGCACGGACCATGGTTGGGGTGAAGTCCTGGCCTTCGTCGATCAAAATCGCATCCCAGCGTTGCGAGATCTTCCCGCTCTCGAAGCTTTCGAGTACGAGTCCTTCGAAGCCGTCGTCTCGTTCGTAAATTTTCCGCGAGTAGCGAATCCCGGCACGGTCGAGCAACTCGCGGCCCCAGGCGTGGAAGTGCAGGACGCGCAGGTTGTGCCCCTGCAGCAGCCCCGTCCGGAAAATTCGGGATCGCAGCCATCCCGCAAGCGCAATATTATAGCAAAGCACCAAAATTCGCGCGGCCGGCTTGGCCTCGGCGAGAATCTGTGCGCGGGCAGCCACGACTTCACTTTTTCCGCCGCCCGCCACGCCGTGCAGGATCTGATGGCCGCCCTTGAGATCTTTCGCAAATTTTCTTTGCTGCTCGGTGAAAGAGGAAGGGAGATCGAGGGGCAGGCTTTTCTGGTCGGAGTCGGCAGCTTCGGCCCCGTCCTTCTTTCGGGCACGGCCGGCGAAGCCTACGCCTACGTTGGTGTGGGGTTCCAGCGTGGAGATCACCGCGTTTTTGATCTGTGGGTTGATGTTCCAGGCGAAGCCGACTGTTCCGACCTTCAGAAGGCGCTCGACAAGATCGTTGCCCTGGGTGACCCAGGCGCCCGGCGTGCCGATATCGTCGCGGCAGAGGATCGCTCCGGGCGCGTGCCCTTCCCCCAGACGCAGATTCTCCATCTCCGAGCGCGTCATGTTTGGCAGGATGGCGCCTGCGTTCCATGGAAAAGGGAGCTTGCCCTGCCAAACGCTTTCTTGACGACTGCAGGCGCCCCATTTCTTCAGGGCATCGCTGATTTTAAAAATATGCCTTTTTGCCTGCTCAACGGGATGGGTCTTCGCTTCGTAGTCCCCGCTGCTGCCCTTCGCGATATGGATTATGTGTTTATCTACCGACTGGATCGAGCCTGAGGACCAATCCTTGACCTCGAGCACGAGGAGCCCAATTTTCGGGCCGAAGACGACCAGGTCGGGTCTTGCGCCCGCGACCCAAGGCTCGTGCCACAGCAGGTACGAGGCGGGCAGGGAGTCCTCGAGCCATCTGAACGTGAGCTGCTCTCCCCTGGTGGCCTTCAGGAGATGGTCCTGGTCGTAATGCCCTTCTGCCACGGAATCGCTTGGATCAGCTTTGGGCGCGGCCTGTCAAGGAATTGTGTTGAGGCGAGCCGATTCTTGTCGGGGAATCAGCGGCGGAGGTCCCGGCCTCTCAGCGCGGAGAGGCTTTGAGGGTGCACTTGGCCCCTGCCGGGGGGTTGCCGTGCTGGCGATTGGCACCAGTCGCGTGTTGATGTAGCCTTCCTACATCATGCATCGCACGCAGATCCTCCTTCCCCCTGATGTCTACCGGCGTGCCCGTGCTGTTGCGCAGCGGAAGGGTGAATCCCTTGGCTCGCTGGTGCGGGAGGCGCTTGCCGATTACCTCGCACGATCTGCGCCCGAGGCGGACGCGATCGAATCTTTTCTTCTGGCCGATGCCTATGACGATCCGCATCCAGAGCCGAATCTCTCGATCGATGTCGATCATCATCTCTACGGAGCACAGCGGCGTGTCTCGGACGAGGTCAAGCGACAGTCTGGTTCGACGCGCTCGCGGCGTGGTGCCCGATGAAGGGCCGTGCGGTCTTTGTCGATACCGGGGCATGGGTGGCTCTGCGGTACCGTCGTGACGGCATGCACGCCCGCTCGCGGAGTCTTTTGCGGAAGCTCCGTCGTGAGAAGGTCAATCTTGTCACGAGTGACCTCGTCGTCGTTGAGACGGTAACGCTCCTGAAGGCCCGCGGCGCAGTGGATCACGCGATTGCCTTGGGGGAGGCGCTCCAGGGCGGTGTCCTCGGAAGGGTCGTCGAACACACGCCAGAGCGCTCGCGGCGTGCCTGGGCGCTTTTCGTTCGCCATCGCGCGTTGCGTGCCGGATTTGTTGATTGTGCAAGTTTTGGCATCATGGATGAGCTTGGTCTCGATACTGTGTTTGGTTTCGATGACGATTTTGTGCGGGCTGGTTTTTCGCTCTATTCGTGAGGGCGGCGGGCGTGGGGGCGGGGCGGCCGGGACCAACCCGGGGGGTGGTTTCTCATCAGGCCGGCTGGTCTGAAGGAACCCGGCAAGTCATTGTGGCCAGTCGATTCGACGACATCAACCGGCGGCGCGGACCCTGATCGGCGCCGCGATTTTCGGAGTCGCTACACACCCCATCAGGGGCATAGCCGCGGTAAAGGGCGCCGAAAAATTCCGGGTATACACCGAAGAGTGCAGAGGGCGCGCTCCTGGATCCCGCTAAAGTCTGGTTCGATGGGATGCCGAAATTGACCCAGCTCGACGAGGGGAAATTCCCTATAATGACGAGCTGGGGTAAGCCGCTTGACAAGCCCGTTCCTTCCGCGACACACTCCCCCTCGAGCAGACCGGACCCGGGTCGATTCTTCAAAACTCTGCTGTGGGGAGACACCAAGGATGGGGAGAAGCCGGATAGGGCCCAACGAAGCCGCGATTGTGCGTGCGCCAACTTGCGGCCACCGACGCTGTGCAGGCCTCTGCCAGAAGGCAGGGATCGTCGAGCTCGCTCGCCTCGATTCTTGAGGCGCTTGACGGCCAGGTGATCCATCAGATCCAGCAGCGCAATAAATTCGAGCTGGTCGCGCGAAGCGATCTTCGACAGGTACTCAAGGAACAGGATCTGTCGAGTGCTGCCAGCTCGGACTTCGGTGCCGACGACGGGGGCGGCAATGCGATTGCCTCCTGCGAATTTACGCTAGTTGTGACAATTGACCAGTTTTCCGATTCCACGGTCAGTCGGGCCTTCGAGGGCGGTACGGTCGTCGATTCCCGCCGTACCCTGACGCTATCAGCGGTTGGGAAAATCTACCGAAGAGACGGCACTCTCCTCGAATCGATTGATTTCACCGAGGGAACAGCGAACCTATCCTCCTCCGCCCCGGGTACGGGAGGGGGGGGCGGTGGCGGTCTCGGCGAGGGGGCGGTTGGCAAGCTCGCAAACGTCATCGCGCAGCGAAGTATGGAGGTGATCTTCCCTGCCCGGGTGATCGCCTATAGCAATGGCGTCGTAACAATGAACAGAGGTTCAGGCACGGGCATCAAGCCGGGACAGATCTGGGATGTGCGCGCCCTTGGCGAGGCCTTGATCGACCCCGATACCGGCGAGACGCTCGGTCAAGAAGAAACCTTGATTGGCTGGGTCAAGGTGATCGAGATCCTGCCGAAAGCTTCCCGGGCCGAGGT
>VFKT01000354.1 GCA_009885395.1 Deltaproteobacteria bacterium
CTCAATGCCTTCGCCACCGGTCGTGACCCGGGGCATGCCTCGATCGCGGTGACGACGGCGCTTCGCGCGCACCTTGACCGAGACGAGTTGCAGGGCGTGGTCGCACACGAAATGTCGCATATCCGACATTCCGATATCCGATTGATGCAACTTGTTGCCACGCTCGCCGGCTTCATCGTCCTGGCTGCTGACGCCGCGCGCTTCTCCTTTCGCGGGAGACGGGGACACAGCCGTTCCACAGAGAGTGGTGGGTCCGGGAACTCAGGGGGAGGCTCTGGTGGGACGGCGATCCTCATGATCGTGGGCCTGCTGCTGGCTGTGGTGGCTCCGCTTATCGCGCGACTGTTGCAGCTCGCGGTCTCGCGGGAAAGGGAATACCTGGCTGACGCAGGGGCAGTGGCGCTGACCCGGAATCCACGCGGACTGGCGTCGGCCTTGCGCAAACTCGCCGCCTCGACAGAACCACTCGAAGCGGCGAGTAGCGGCAACGCGCACCTTTGGATCGTTAATCCTGTCCTGCACGCACGCGGCCGCGACGACTGGAACAGTGCGTTTTCTACGCATCCTCCGCTCGCCGAGCGGATCGCGCGGCTCGAAGCGCTGGCGGGTGGCGGGTGATGCCGCTTGCTGGGTGGCCGCTGGCGTCATCCGCGACGGCAAGGCGCGCCGCCTGCGGGTTCGTTCAGCTCGCGAGCGGAGGTGGCTCGGCGGCAACAATTCCGGGTGCCGGTCTCGGCTCGCGAGGCAGTGTCTCGACAGGCGGCAATCGGTCCGTCAGCAACCCAACCGCCAGCAGCGGGAGTTCCAGCACCACGCCAAGAAAGACCAGCAGCACCACCAGCCCTCGTGCCACGTGAGTCGCAAGCTCGCCGTCGGGCAGGCGCGCGTAGGCGACCCAGACCAGGAGCACCGTCACTACCAATCCTGGCACCGACATGGCCGCAAATTGCTTCTTCGAGTTTGCCCGAGAATCAAAGCTATAAATGAAAACAGCTTTTAGGCTTGACGAAATCTGCATTTTGCTGCCACTCGCCAGCGCGCCGAGGAGATGTCCCCATTCGTGCAACTGCACAGCCGCCATGCCGAGCAGGACGCCGATGACCACGCCAAGCGCGTCGCCCAGTGGACCGCTGGCGGCGGTCAGAGGGGAGAACAACCACCAGGCGGATGCGGCGACGGCCACGATCACCAGATCCCGCAGCGCGAATTTCAGCAGCATGAGAGTGTCTTGCCACGCGCGACGCGCCGTGGAAAGCACTGGCGGGGCGGAAGTCGGCTGAGACGCTCCGGCCAAGCGCGGCGTTTCCTGGTCGATCCACCCGAGCCGGCAGACATCGCGGAGAGCGTCGGAGAAACTCCAGCCAAACCCGGCTGGTTGTCGTGCTGCCATGGGCCGCGCGCCTGATGGTTGAAATCCTCGGAGAAACGCGGCTGGGCCGGGGTCCAGCGCAGCGGATCTGATAGGGGCTTGCTGCGATCCTCCAAGTGGCGGTGGCGCCGTCTACGCCGCGTGCCGGTCGGATTTCACCTGGTTTTGCTGCAATCCTCCAAGCTGAGGAAGGGAAACAACGGCTCGGCCGACTGCCGGTCTCCCATCGACCAGGCGAGCCAGCGGCTCTGGCAGCCGAGGAACTGCTCGACGTCGAGTCCCATATAAAGCACGGATCCGCCACCGCGCGCGAGAGGTTCAAGCGCCGTGCGTGCCCTTTCCCAGAGGCCACGCGCGCCTTCGGGTTGAGCAACATTAACCTTGACGTGCGCGGCCGCGGCTTGAATCAGCGCCTGCAGGAAGCGGGCCTGCTCCCCCTCCCGCCTCCGCACGGTCCAGGCACTTTCCCACGCCTCGTGCGCCTCCCAGAAGTAGCCGGCATTCCAGAGATCGACACCGAAGAGCCAGGCCTCATCCTCCTGCCAGTGCTGCGGCGATCGAAGTTTGGCGGCGAACGCCGGACGGCCATGCGAATGCCCCTGCGGGGAGAGGTGCGGATGCGGGGTCCGTCCGGGATGATGGGCGTAGGGCGGCAAGTCGCGGTTCGTCCAGCGCGCCGGGCGGTCTGGCACATGAGGTGCAGGATTTTCCGGGCCGCTCGCGGTCTGGACCGTGTTCGCCATGTTCGGGGGGTGAACCAGAATCGTCGTTAAAGAGGTAGCTGCCCCGCCCCTTCGCCAAGGGACAGATTCCCCCGGCGAAGGCCGTCACTTCCGAGCGATGCCGGAACCCGGGGCCAGCGGGTGCGCCGATGCGTGGCGCGTCGTCGTCGATCGGCGCCGCCCGAGGAGCCATCGGCGCGCACCTGAATCTGAGCGGCGTCTGTGGCGTGGCGCGTCGTCGATCGGGGCGGGTTCGGGCTCCCGGCCCTAAAAATTAAACTTTTCCTCGGAAATTAAACGCACGTCCCCTGGGTGTTGGCGATTTCTCGGAGTTGGTTTTTGGCAATCTTGCCGAGGGTTGCTGTGGGTAGTTCTTCGAGGAAGTAGACAGCGCGGGGCACTTTGAAGTCGGCTAGTCGCGAACGACAATGCGCGATAATTTGTTCCGTTAGAGTTTCGTCGGCTGGCGCGCCGGGAGCCTTCACGACGAAGACGACCGGCACCATATCGAGCATCTCGTGGTTTTGGGCGACGACTGCGAGGTCGGCGATTCCGCCGACCTCACGACAGACATCCTCGACCTCGCGCGCTGAGACATTTTCGCCGCCGACCTTGAGAGCATCCTTGTCGCGGTCGCAGTAGAAGAAATTGCCTTCGATACCGAGTCGCACCAGATCGCCGGTCATGAACCAGCCGTCTTCGGTAAACGATTTGGCGTTGGCTTCGGGGTTGTCGAAATACTCGAGGAAGAGCTGGATGCCGCGCGTACCGCGTACCCAGAGTTCACCGGTTTCGCCGTTCTCGCAGAGCGCTCCCGTTTCGGGATCGACCACGAGATACTCATACCCGGGAGTGGGCTTGCCCATCGAACCGTCGGGGTAGGTTTGCCAGAGATCGGTACGGGTGGCGTGGGTGACGGTCTCGGTCATGCCCCAGAACGCCGGCACCCGCAGCTTGAGCCAGCTCTCGAGCACCGGCATCACCAGGCCGAACGCGCCGACCTTGAGCTTATGCTCGGGAACAGGCTGCGCACCGATCGCCTTGAAAACGAAAGGGATCAGCGAGATATGCGTGACACCATATTTGGTTATGACATCCCAGAATCGACTCGCCGAAAAGCGTGGTTGCAGCACGATGGTCCCGCCCACACCAAGTGTGGTCCAGAAAGACCAGCTCTGCGCATTGACGTGAAAGAACGGCAGGTAGACGAGATAAACATCGTCGGGACCCATGCCGACATTGATCGGCCCCTGCCGGCTGGCCCAGAGCGCGTTGGCGTGGGTATGCACGACCGCCTTCGGGCGGGACGTGGTGCCCGAAGTGAACATGATCCCGACCGGCAGCATCGGCTCAGCTGGCCGCGACAAGAGTTTCGAGGCGTCGCCGCGCAGGGTTTCGAAGGCCTCGCAGCCGTGCGCCGCCTCGTCCGCTGTCGGAGCATCGCCGCTATTATCGGCGGTGACCACGATCCATTGCAGGCCAGGTGCGTGGTCTTTGATCAGGCTGGCATAGCGGGGCTGTGTGATCGCACCGATGCAGCGGGTATGTGCCGCAAAATATTCAACCTCTGCTCCCGCGCTGCGGGTATTCGTCGTCACGCCGACGGCCCCGATCTTCGCGCATGCGTACCAGGAAATGACCATTTCCGGACAATTATCCGAATGGATAAGAATCTTGTCGCCCTTCCCAACACCGCGTAGCTGCAGGCCGGCGGCGATCTCGGCAACCGCGTCAGTGAATTCGCGATAGGACCAACGTCGCGGTGTCGCGCTGCGCGGTTCAAAGATCAGGAAGGGGTGTTCCGGCCGGACCCGCGCCCAATGCTCGACCAGCCAGGAAAGATCCTGGCCGGCCATTTGAAAACGATGCACGCGTTCGTCCTGAATGATTTCGCTCACGACTTATCCCTCTTTCAGGCCGGATGGCATCGGCGCTTTGTCGCCGCGAAGGCCGGCGCCCAGCGCCGCACGCTACTGGCTGCGCCCCGGCGGGACAAAGGCTAAGGCCGCCGACTTCGCCAGGTTGAACGAATCACGATAGACTTCCCGCACCCGATGAACACCTGGCTCCGCACTCCCGCGCTGCATTTCCTCGTGCTGGGCGCCCTGCTCTTCTTCTTCGCGCCGGCGATCCGGCCGGGACCGGATCAGCATGCCGGATCGCCGACGGCGAAACCGGTCCTCATCACCCCCAAAGAGGCGGCCGGTCTGCGGCGAGCCTTCGAGCGCCGCACCGGAACAACTGCCGACGAGCCCACCGCCGCCGCGTTGACCGAGGTCGCAATCGAGGAGGAAATCCTCGTTCGCGAAGCCCTTGTGCGCGGTCTCGACCGGGCAGATCCCGCGGTGCGGGCACGCTTGCTCGAAAAAATGCGCTTCCTCGAGGACGAGAAGGGCCTCACGGAAGACGAGCAGGTCGACCGGGCGCGTGCGTTGGGCCTCGATCGCAACGATCCCCTGATACGCCGCATCTTGTCCGGCCGAATGAAGGCACTACTGGCACCGCCTGATTTGAGAGATGACGGCTCGCGGAGCGAACTTCTGGCCTATTTTTTATCGCATCAGGAGAGCTACCAGAGTCCAGAACAGATCAGCCTACGGCACGTCTTTCTGAACCGGGCGTTCCGTGGCAACTCGGTTGAGAAAGACGCGGCCGACCTTCTCACCCGCCTGCGCAGCGGGATTTTGTCCTTCGACCAGGTGGTGGCTCAAGGCGATCCTTCTCCCGTACCGCTTGAGCTGCGCCAGGTTTCGCTCGCGCGCCTGACGACTCTGCTGGGGCCCGATTTCACCCGGAGCGTCCAGCAGCTCGACACCGAAGCATGGCAGGGCCCGATTTCTTCGGCATACGGGCTCCACCTGGTCCGGATCGACACTCGCAAGGCGGCGGTTCTGCCCGATTTCAAGGCTGTCGAAAACAGGGTGCGACTCGCTTTTCGCGCCGAGCGTCGCGACGCGCGTCTCCTGGCATCCCTCAAAGAACTCCGCGCCCGCTACAAAACCCAGCCCCCCTCGGCCCAAGCCGAGAGCGCGCCAAATTCGCCCTGATCCGATCCGGCATCGCAGACGCACCAGCCAGCGTAGTTCCCATCGCCGGGAAGGTTGCGGCTCTCCGCTCCCGGAATTTGGAAAGCTGAAGTTTCACCGCCGGAGGCCGACTTGGTGAGTGAGTCCGTGCGCCGCCTCTTGCGGCCGACCAGGACAAGGGAGAGCGAGATGGCAGGTTTGGAACGGGATCTGGCCGGCATTTTTGGCATCGATGAACGAAACCTCGAAGCCAGACGCGCCTTCGTGCGGCTGGGCCGGGAGGAGCAGGCCTTGCTGCAGCGACTTCTTCCCTGGGCGGAACGGGTGGCACCTGAGCTTGCGCGGCGTTTCTGCGACTGGCAGTTCGCCTTCGCTCCAACCCGGGCTTTTTCGAGCAATAAAGCCGGCGCAAAGGTCTGCCACTGGAGCGTCTGCGCGAAGCTCTCGAGCGGGCGCAGGGCGAGTACTTCGTGCAGATCTTCCGTGGTGCCCGCGACGGTTGGAACCTCGACTATTTTCGTCGCCGACTGCTGGTCGGCCAAATCCACGACCGGATTGATCTGCCCTGCAAAGGGTATGCGGGCTCCTACGCCGAGTACCACCATCTGGCCCGCGAGATGCTCGCCGCAGAACTCCAGGACCCGGAGGGGCGCGCCGTCGATCTGAGCCGCCATGCGAGCGAAGTCATCGAGAAGCTTGGCACCAGCAGTCGCGAAATCGAGGGCGTGACGCGGATCATCAGTCGGATTGCCAACCAGACCAACCTGCTCGCTCTCAACGCCACCATCGAGGCCGCGCGCTCGGGCGTGGCCGGCCGGGGCTTTGCCATGGTCGCGGGCGAGGTCAAGGTCCTCGCCAACGAGACGGCACAGGCCACGAACGAAATCGATTCGCGGATCTCGGACATCCGCAACGGTGCGGAAGGCGCGATCGCCGCCGCCTGGGCCTGGACTCGTCGCTTGTCTGCACAGATGGCGGCAGCAGATGAGGCGGTTCAAGCCATGCTCTGGACACCTCTGTCTTCTCAGAGTAAAGCGCTGGCAACCCGGTAGGTGATAAAACTGGCACTCCAGGCCAGCGCCAGCATCCCGAAGAAGGCAAAGGCCGGCCAACGCCAGCCCCCGGTCTCGCGCGCCATGACCGCAAGCGTCGAAGTACATTGCAGCGCGAAGACGAAAAATATCATCAGCGAGAGCGCTGTGGGCAGGTTGAAGACGTGCTGGCCGGTGCGCGGATCGATGTCCGAGCGTACCGCCTGCAAAACACCGTTGAAATCCTCGCCTTCGCGCACGGCATAGATCTGCGCCAGGGTGGAGACGATCACCTCGCGTGCGGCAAGGCTCGCGACAAGACCAACCCCGATCTTCCAGTCGAAGCCAAGCGGCGCAATCGCCGGCTCGATGGCGTGTCCCAGCCGGCCGGCGAAGCTGGTCCGAAGGTCGGCCCGGGCCTGCTCCGCTGGCGTCGCACCAGAAATAGGCGCCGCCTGCGGTATGTGCAGAAGCACCCAGAGGACGATTGACGCGGCCAGGATGATCGTACCGGCCCGCTGCAAAAAAGCCTTCACGCTGATCCAGACCTGCCGCAGCAGGAGCCGCGTGGTCGGCCACCGATAGGGCGGCAACTCCATATAGAAGACCGAGATCCGGCCGCGCAGCAGAGTCGAATTCAGAATCTTGGCGACAACCAATGCTGTCGCCGCACCGAGGACATAGAGCCCGAGCATGGTCAGCCCCTGCAAACCGAAAAAACCGACCGATGTCGCCGGCACGAAGGCCGCGATCAAGAGGGTATAGACCGGCAGCCTGGCCGAGCAGGTCATGAAGGGTGCGACCAGGATCGTCGCCAAGCGCTCGCGTGGGGAGGCGATGGTGCGCGCCGCCATGATCCCCGGCACGGCGCAGGCAAAGCACGAGAGCAGCGGCACGAAACTTCTCCCCTGCAGCCCCACCCGGCCCATGACGCGATCCACCACGAAGGCCGCGCGCGCCATATAGCCGATATCCTGCAGCAGGTGCAGGAAGGTGAAGAGGATCACGAGCTGCGGCAGGAAAATCACCACAGAACCCACGCCCGCAATCACGCCATCGGCCAGCAGGCCAGCGATCCAACTGTCTGGGAGCACCCGGCGAATTCCGTCGGCTCCGAGGGCAAAGAGCCTGTCAATCGCATCCATGGCCGGCACCGCCCAGGCGAAGATACTCTGGAAGAGCAGCACCATCACCAGAGCAAAAATCGCGAGCCCAAGGATCGGGTGCAGCAACACGCGGTCGATTCGATCACTCCGGGTATCGGCACCTAGAACGTCGGCACCAATCTCGTGCACAACGCGATCGACCCATGCAAAGCGTGCACCAGCGTCGGTTTGTCCAGCCGGCACACGAGCCACCGGCCAGTCCCGCGCTTCGTCAAGGAATTTACGGAGGACGTCAAGCCCAACGCCACGATGCCCAACCACCCCGAGCACCTGAATCCCGAGGATGCGCGACAACGCCATCGGATCGAGATGCCCACCGCGCGCCGTGACCTCATCCACCATCGTCAAGACCAATAAAGATGGGCGGCCGAGCGCAAGCGCTTCGTGGACCAGACCCAGCGAGCGACGCAACGTGGTCGCATCGGCCACGATCAGAAGCGCATCGGGAAGCGGCTCGCCCGGCACCGTGCCATGCAAAACCTCATGCACAATGAATTCATCCGGAGTCTCGCCGTGCAGCGCGTAGGTGCCCGGCAGATCGAGGATCCGGACCCCGCCGCCACTGCCCTTCAACACACCTTCGCGACGCTCGACCGTGACACCCGCATAATTGCCGACCCGGGCGGAGGAACCCGTGAGGGCATTGAAAAGCGTCGTCTTGCCCGCATTGGGTGAACCCACGAGAGCGATGCGCACAGGCTCCTCGGCGGGAAACGTCACCGGAAGCGCGGGTGCGGCGCTCATGCCCCTTCCTCACGACAAGCATCGAGAGGATCCATTTCGACCGACACCTCGGCGAGCTGCGCCTCGCGCAAACAGATCCGGTAGCCACGCAATTCGACCTCGACCGGATCGCCAAACGGCGCCCGGCGCAGCACCTTGACTTCGGTGCCCGGAACAAAACCGAGATCGGCCAGGCGACCTTTGAGCGGCGCGCCTGCCGCAATTCGGCCCTGCTCTCCCGGAGCCAGAGCCGAGAGCGGGCGTAAGATTCTCCTGAAATTGAAACTCACTTTCAATAAGAGAACAGGGCCGGAGGATGCCTGTCAACGGGGGATGTGGGATATTTCCGGTTCAGCGCCGACCAAGCCCGGTCCTTTCACTGCCTGCTCCGGACGTGGCCGAGCCGGCGTTGCCACCCTGATTTCCTCCGAAGCCACCGCTTCGCCCCGAATTGAGCGAGCCCCCGGACGGCTGGCCGAAACCACTCCGGTCCATGCCGCCTCCGCCAAGGCTTGAGCGGGAGCCGCCGACCGGGGCCGCCCCATGGTTTTGCGCTGGAGGCGCCTCTGGCGACCGCTGGCGGGTAAAGGAACCCTGGTTTCCAGTCGACGGCGGGCTGCGCTCCACCGCCCAGCCTCGGCGCTCCTGAGTCGGCGCGACCGGCTGCGGCTGGGCCGCTCGGGTGGCAAACCCGCGCGATCCACCCGACTCATTTCGGGGCGTCGACTCGCGGCTGGAAAGCCAGCTTCGTTGTGGCGAGCTGGGCTGGGTCTGCGTCACGACCGGCTCACGCTGCGTGCGGCTGCTGCTCCAACCCGATTGTGTTCGGGGCATTTCAGTTCGACCTCGAACCGCTGCCGAGTCCCGTGTGGGCAGGTTGCTGCGCGACGACCAGGGCGATGTTCGAAGGGCGCTTCGCCCGGACGCCGACGAGGGAGCCCAGGCGCTCCTCCCCGAAACCGACGACGGAGCCGAGTCGTTCCTCCCGGACGCCCACGACGGGGCCGGGGCGCTCCTCCCCGACGAAGACGACGGAGCCAGGGCCCTTCGCCCCGAGACCGACGACGGCGCCGGGGCGCTCCTTCCCGACGAAGACGCTCGGACCTCGCTTCCTCGGCCACGGCCCGAAACCGTCGCCCCGGTCGAGCCGTCGGCGCCCGAACGCGACTCCACGACCGGGGCCCGGGCAGGTACGCGCCCGGGAGAATCGGAGTCGCGCCCTGTGCTGGCGCCGATCGCCTGTCGATTTTGCGCTGGACTGGTACGGGTCCAGCTCGGAGCCGGCTGACCAGCGCCGACCGGAGACCCAGAACGTCCGGAGCGAGACGAGTCCCCCGAAGGCGAGGCCCCGACGTCGCGGGCCGAAAACCGCCGCTGTTCAACCCGGGCATTGCTGCGCGGGTTGATCGGCAGCCGTTCGCCCGGGCCGGGGCTACCCCTCGAACCCAACACGGCGCGCTGAAAGCCACCCCGATCAAGTTGATTGGCTGGCGCACCACCCACGGCGCCTGAATCCTGGTGCGCCCAGCGGACCCGCTGCGGCAGACGACCGTCCGTATGCGCCGGATCAGGATTTGCGTCCGCGCCATTACCGAGCGGGCGACGACCGGCCGTCGGCCCGCCACCACCGCCAGGCCGGGGCGATCCACCCTCGTCAGGTCCAAGAGGACCGCGGCCGGGGCGCGTCCCTTCGTCGGATCCATCGCGACCACCGTGGCCGCCTTGCCCGTGATGCCCCCGGGGCGGGCGGCCATATCGGTCGTAGCCAGGTGCAATGATAATATTATTGATGACCTGCGGGCCATACCAGCCGCCCCACCAGGGGTTGCCGATCGAGACCCCGCCC
>VFKT01000281.1 GCA_009885395.1 Deltaproteobacteria bacterium
CCCGTCGTCGTCCCCGTCTCAGCAGTGGAACCACACAACATCAACGCAACATGATCACCACCGACCCCATCGTCCCGCCCAAGCTGCCGCTCGCGGCTTCCGCGTTCGCCAAGCTCCCGCCCATCCACACCGGCCCGGTCCACGTCATCTATCACGCGCACTGCGCCGACGGCTTCGCCGCCGCGCTGGTCGCGTGGCAGGTCTTCGGCGCGAGCGCGACCTACACCGCGGCCAGCTATGGCGATCCGCTCCCGCAGATCGCCGATGGCGCGCGGGTGTTCATCGTGGATTTCAGCTATCCGCGCCCGGTGCTCGAAACGCTCGCCGCGCGCTGCGCGGTGCAAGTGCTCGACCACCACGCCACCGCGGCGGCGGCGCTGTGCGGCCTGACGATTGCCCGGTTCGAGGAGCAGAAATCCGGGGCCGTGATGGCTTGGGAATTCTTCCGCGAGTATTGCCCGGACGCCATCTATGGCGAGGTGCCGAAGCTGCTGCTCTACGTGCAGGACCGCGACCTTTGGAAATGGGAGCTACCCCAAAGCCGCGAAGTCAACGCCGCGCTGGCGACTCGCCCGCGCACGTTCGAGGAATGGGATTACCTCACGGCCCTGAGCGCGAGCGGTATCGCGCAACTCGCCGTGGAGGGGAAGATCGTGCTGCGGGTGAACCAAGGGCTCGTGGAGAGCATCGCGAAACGGGTGCAATGGAACCTCTGGGCCGGCGCCGCCGACGGGATCGCCGTCGGCATCCCGACGGCCAACACGCCCGTGCTGCAAAGCGAGGTGTGCCAGCGCCTGCTGGAGCTGCACCCGGAGGCGCCGTGGGCGGCGACCTACTTCGACCAGGAGGGGCTGCACCCCGGTGCGCTCGAAAGGGTCTGGAGCCTGCGCAGCCGGGGCGAGGTGGACGTGTCTGCCATCGCGAAAGCGAACGGCGCGGGCGGGCACCACAACGCGGCCGGCTACACGGAGCAACTCTTCCCCGCCGACAAATGAGCGACCCGCTTACCGAAGTCATCACTTGGGTCCGCGTGCGGGAGGAGGTGCCGGATGCCGAGGCGAACCGGGTGCGGCTGGAACAAGCGAGGAGCCGCCGATGAAACTCGCCGCCTGCCTGCTCGGCGCGCTCGCCGGAGCGCTGCAACTCGGACCGCTGCGGCTGCGCAATGCGTGGCTGCGCTGGAAACTGCGCCGGCTCAACCGGCACTTCACCCGCCTCATGGTCGCCCGCGCCTTCGCGGAGACGCGCCACCTCCCCCCCGTGCTGCGATGAAGCCTTCCACTACTCGCCCGCCTATCCCGGCGTCATGCGCGCCGTGAACGAATTCAGCGCCCGCCACGGGCTGCCGCTGGAGCTATGGACCGGCGACGGGCTGCCCACCTATTCCCTGCGCAACGCATGACCGTCCCTTTCACCGATCACCCCTGCCTCCCCCCGGTGACGCGCGAGCAGATCGAGCAGATCGTCGCGAAGTATGGGGCGCGGGCGCCGGACAAACTCTCCGAGATCGAGCACCAGCGCCGGGAAGCGATCGCCCGCGCGAAGGCGGACCCGCTGCGCAATGGGTTCGAGCTGGAGTGGTGGGCCGAGGCGGATGGGCTGCTCACGGAGCAGGGCACGCAGTTGCTCGCGGTCTTCGGCGGGAATGGGTCGGGCAAATCGACATGGATGATCAAACGCGGAGTGCAGCTCGCCTTCAGCCGGAAATCCAAGGTGCTCTTCCTGCACGAAGACGAGCGGGCATCGATCGACGTTCACCAGGCGATGGCTTACGATTTCCTCCCGCCCGAGGTGAAGCCGCGCGACGGATGGAAGCCGAAGCGGAGCGTCTCGACCAATATCAACTACGACGCCAAGAACGGATTCAC
Organism: Deltaproteobacteria bacterium; assembly: GCA_009885395.1. GTDB lineage: Bacteria > Desulfobacterota > Binatia > UBA12015 > UBA12015 > SXLG01. Next base: position 1,869 of record VFKT01000281.1, read on the forward strand.
CGACAACGCCTTCACCACCCCGGCGGGCGGTGTGGTGCTCTTTGGCAACTACGAGCAGAAACGCACGCGCTGGGAAGGCGGCGGCTGGAGCTTCATCGGCGCGGATGAAAACCTGCCGCTCGCATGGCTATCCACCTTCCTTTACCGGCTGGGCCGCATGGGCGGGCAGATGATGTGGGCCTTTACAGCCATCGACGGCATCACCCCCGCCATCGATGAGATCGTGCGCGGGGCGAAGACGCTGCGGCATCGGCCCGTGGAGCCGCGCCTGCTCAGCGCCGATCATCGAGCGGCGGAAGACCAGGACTGGCCGCTGGGCCACATGCCCTACGTGCAGCAGGCCACCCGCGCCGAGGTGAAAATCATCTACGCGCACAGCGACCTGAACCCACTCAGCGGCTACGCCCCCGAGGACGGGCGCAGGAGCGGCTACGGCTACGAGGAGCTGGTGAAGACGCTGCAAAACCGGCCCATGGTCGAGCGGGAACGGCGGGCCTATGGGTTCGCCCGCAAGACCAAGGGCAGCGTGTGCCCGCGCTTCGGGGCGCCGCACGTGGTGCCGGATGCGAAGATGGACGAGCGCCTCGCGAAGCTGCCCGTGACCCGCTTCCTCGTGCTCGACCCGGCCGGCGCGCGCAACTGCTTCCTGCTTTGGTTCGCCGTCGATGAGCACGGGCGGCACTATGTCTATCGCGAGTGGCCCGACGTGGAGAGCGTGGGCGAGTGGGCGCTGCCGGCGGACGATCCGCGGAAGTGGGACGGCAAAGCCGGCCCGGCGCAGGAATCGCTCGGCTACGGCGTGGGCGATTACAAGCGGCTCATCCTCGCGGCGGAAGGCTGGCGCCGCGAGGAGCTCGAGTGGGTGAAGACGGAGCGGTGCGAGGAAGTGTGGCAACGCTTCATCGATCCGCGCAGCGGCGCCACCGAGGCGCTGGCGAGCGAGGCGGGCGAGTCGTCGCTGATCGATCGTTTCCTCGAGGAGCAGACCGATCGCGAGGGGAA
>VFKT01000039.1 GCA_009885395.1 Deltaproteobacteria bacterium
AATGGGGCGGGTTCGCCAAGCTGCCGGCCATGCTGGGCCGCAATCCGTTTCTCGATCCACGCAACGGCCCAGACGGCGACCTGCCGATGCCCCCGGGGCCGGCGGCGACCCGCACCTTCGTCATCGCTTCGACGCCGCGCACCGGCAGTACGCTGCTTGGGCATCTGCTGCGGGGGACGGGGCAGGTCGGCGACCCGCGCGAGTACCTGAACCCGATGCAGATCCGCGATTGGGAACTGCGTTTTGGGCCGACCGCCGCGCGCCGGTTCGGGCTGCGCTTGCTGCGAGGTCCGGCGGTGGGCTTGGCGATCCGCGGCCCATGGAGCCGCGAGCGGCTCGAAGCGCATCTCGCCCGGGTTCGCGAGCGACGCACGGCCGCGAACGGTTGGTTTGGGCTCAAGCTGCATTGGCACCACCTGCAGTTCTGGTTCCTCGATCGGGGCTGGTCGATCGAGGAGGTGCTCGCGCCTGCCCGTTGGATCTGGATCCGGCGCGACGATCGGGTGGCGCAGGCCGTGTCCTGGGCGCGCGCGTTGCAGACGGGTCGCTGGGCGGCCCACCAGCGCACGCTTCTGCCACCTTTCTACCGCAGGCGTCAGATCGCGCGGCTGCTCGCCACGATCGAGGCGCACGAAGGGGCCTGGCAGCAATTCTTTGATGCACACGGCATCGAGCCGCTATGCATCAGCTACGAAGAACTGGTTGCCACGCCGGAGCTCCCGATCCGGCGCAGTCTCGATTGGCTCGGCGCGGCGACCGACGGGTTGCAAATCGAGGCGCTCGGCTCCGGGCGCCAGCACGACGCCACCAGCGCCCGTTGGATCGCGCGCTTTCGGGCCGGCTAGCGACCCACTCTTGAGCTTATGACGTGGCCAACCGCGATGCCTCGTGCGCCGGCGATTGATCCGCTAAGCCCGCCTCGACCGATCGACAGGGGTCGAGGGAGGACAGCGATGCGAGCCGCAATTCTCGAAGAGCAGGGCGCACCGATCATGGTGCGTGACGACGTCGTGAGCGAGGCCCCGAAGCCCGGCCAGGTGGCGGTGCGGATCACGCATTGTGGCATTTGCCACTCGGATTTAAGTCTTGCCGATGGCGCTTTCCCCTGCCCGACACCGATCGTGCTGGGGCATGAGGCAGCAGGCGTGGTGGAAGATATCGGGGCGGGCGTGATGGGGCTCGTGCCGGGGGATCACGTCGTGATCACGCCCTGTCCGCCGTGCGGGGTTTGTTATTGGTGCGTGCGCGCCGAGGCCTCACTTTGTGTCAATTCCATTGGGCTCATCACCAATACGTTTCCCGATGGATCGACCGGCCTGTCGCGCGATGGCCGGTCGATCTATCGCGGCGTCAACGTGGGCGGTTTTGCCGAACGCGTCTTGACGATGGCAACCGGTGCGGTGCGTATCCCGGCCGACGTGCCGCTCGGCATCGCCTGCTTGATCGGTTGTTCGATTCAGACGGGCGTCGGGGCGGTCCTCAACACCGCTCGCCTCGAGGAGGGCTCGACCGTGCTCGTGACCGGGCTTGGCGGGGTTGGGCTTTCCGTCGTGCAAGGCGCGCGTCTGGCAGGTGCCGCGCGGATCCTGGTCTCGGATCCCCTGGCCGGGCGCCGCGAGGCGGCACGCGATCTGGGTGCGACCGATTTCCTCGACCCCGCCGTCGGCGACCTGGTCGAGCAGGTGCAGGCTCTCACCCTTGGGATCGGGGTCGATGCGGCCTTCGAAGCCGCCGGGCGCGCTGTGCTGATCGATCAATGCATGAAGGCCACCCGCAACGGCGGCACCATTGTCGTGGTCGGGGCGCCGCCACTCGATGACCTGCTCACGCTGCTTCCGGCGGGCCTCGTCATCACCGGCAAGCGCCTGCTTGGTACGGTGCTTGGGTCGTCAAACTCCTTGCGCGATATTCCGCGCTTCATCGAACTCTGGCGTGCTGGAAGACTCGACCTCGAAAGGATGATCACGGCGCGGCGCCCGCTGAGCGAGATCAACGAGGGTTTTGCCGATATGCGTCGGGGGATCGGGATTCGCACCGTGATTGAGATGGGTTGACGCCCCGGCTTGGGTCGCCGTGTCGGCGATCTGGTCAAAGCCGCGCTCGAGACCGCGAAGATACGTCATGCCGACTCGGCAGTGGATGTCCGCGCCGAAATCGCGGCCGATCTGCCCTGTTGTTTGCTGGACAGCCTCAAAGTCGACATGATTCTGGTCAATCTGCTTGAGAATGCACTCAAGTTCACTGATGCGGGTGAGGTCGTGGTCGGGGCATGCTGGCGCGCCGGGACGCTCTCGATCGAGGTCCGCGATACCGGGAAAGGGATCAGCCCCGAGAGCCGTGCGAGAATCTTCGAGGCTTTCATCCGGGAGCAGCCCGGTGCCGGCCCTAAGCTCGGGCCTCTACCTTGTCCACCGGCTGGTGGTTGCCCTCGACGGCAAGCTCAAGGTCGCGAGCGAGCCGGGCGTCGGAGCCACCTTCACGCTAAGCCTGCCGGCAGCAATCGTTTCGGCAGAGGGCCGCGCCGCGAGCGCAGCCGGGGCCGGGCGGGGAGGAGCGATCTCGTGAGCGATACGTCAAATGAGAGACAGGGAGCAGCCGCGGAGGTTTCGTGCTTCGATATGCCGCTTGAGGAGGCCATCACCACGCAGCGCGCAATCCGTCGCCTCAAGCCCGATCCGGTCGACGATGCGCTCGTGCTGCGGCTGATCGAACTCGCTCTCAAGGCCCCCACCGGGAGCAACGCGCAGAACTGGGAATTTATCGTTGTGCGCGATCCTGCCGTCAAGAATAGGTTGGGCAATCTCAACCGCCGGGCCTGGAACCTCTATGGCGGGATCGGAAGCTGGCTCGCCCGGCGCGATCCGAAAATGCAGCGGATCCTGAAGGCGGTGCAATGGCAGGCGGATCATTTCAACGAGATCCCCGTGCTGATCGTGCCCTGCCTGCGTGGCCCGCGTCTTCCTTGGCCGCCGATGGCGGCGAGCAGCTATTACGGCTCGATCTACCCTTCCGTACAGAACCTGCTCTTGGCGGCGCGTGCGGCCGGGCTTGGTGCAGCCCTCATCACGCTGCCACTTTGGAGTACCATCCTCGCGCGCCGTGCCCTCGGTCTGCCCTGGGGCGTGACGCCGTGTGCCGTCATCCCGCTGGGCTGGCCGCTCGGGAAATACGGCCCCACCACACGGCGGCCGGTGGCAGAGGTGGTGCACTACGACCGCTTCGGCAAGCGTAGCCGCGTCTGAGCCGGCTCTTGCGCGGGCCCTGATATTGAGGGGATTTCCTGCTCGCGGCGCCCCTCACTCCGGCCGAATGCGGGTCGAGGCCGACCGAACGCCCAGCCGCCGCAACAGGCGGCGCCGCCGGGGCTTGCGTCCAGCGTGTGCTCTGCTGGAGTCGCGACATGGCGCACGTCACAAATTCTATCTTGATCGAAAACGCAAGGCTCATCGACGGCACGGGTGCGCCGGAGCAACGCGGCGCGGTCGCCGTCGTCGATGGTCGCATCACGGCGGTGGGGCCGGGGGTTGGCCCGGCCGATGCGCCTGAGTCGGCTCGCCGCATCGACGCTCGCGGACGGGTGGTGGCGCCGGGCTTCATCGACGTCCATACCCATTTCGATCCGCAACTTTGTTGGGATCGGCTGGCGACGCCAGCTCTGGAACATGGCGTCACCACGGTCCTTGCCGGCAATTGTTCGTTGTCGTTGGCGCCGGTGCGGGCCGAGGACCGCCGTCCGCTGGCCTGCATGTTTCGCCAGATCGAGGATATTCCGTTGGCGACTTTTGAGGTCGCAGTCCCCTGGAGCTGGGAGAGTTACGGCGAATGGCTCGAGTTCATCCGGCCCGGGCTTGGCATCAACGTCGCTGGCTTGGTCGGGCATTCACCGCTCCGGCATTTCGTGATGGGTGCCGCGGCGCAGGAGCGGGCCGCGACCGAAGACGAGATTGCCAGCATGAGCCGCGTGCTGCGTGAGGCGATCCGCGCTGGTGCGGCGGGGCTTTCGACGTCCTACGTGGATTCGGATGAAAATATGCGGCCGGTGGCGAGTCGTTATGCGACGCGTGACGAAATCATCGCACTTGGTCGGGCGATGGCGGAGGAGGGTCGCGGCCTGATTCAGACGGTGCCGCTTTTCTTCATGCCCGAAGCCCAGCTTCAGAATATGCGAGACATGGCCGAGATTTCTCGTCAAACCGGTCTGATGTGCTCGGTCGCCCCGATCGTGCACTCGCCTTACACCACGCTTGCCGCCGATTCGCTCAAGCTGCTCGAAGAGGAAGCGGCGACGGGGGCGAAGCTTTTCGGTCAGAGCATGCCGCGTCCCTTCGATATCAACATCCGCCTGGCTGAGACGTCATTTGTGCTCTACGCGATGCCGGCCTGGGCGGCGATCATGCGCTTGCCTCTTGCCGAACGGCTCGAGGCTTTCGGCGACACGGCCCAGCGCGAGGCTCTTCGCAACCAATCCGTCCTGCTTGGGCCGGCGTGGAACCACCTGGTGCTGAGCCGCGCGGCGACGCCGGCCCATCGGGCATTGGAGGGCCGCCTGTTGCGTGAGATCGCGACTGAACGTGGCGTTCACCCGGTCGATGCCTGGCTGGATATTGCTTGCGCGGAGGAACTTCAGACCGAAATCTGTTTGCGCGGTATGATCCACTCCGATCCGGCAGGTGTCGCCGGGATTCTGCAGCATCCGCTGATCCATATCGGGGCGAGCGACGCCGGAGCCCATATCGCTCAATTTTGTGGTTCCGGAGATACTAGTTGGCTGCTCGGCCATTGGGTTCGGGAACTTGGCGTGATGTCGCTTGAGCGCGCCGTGCATCGATTGACGGGAGAACTCGCCGATGCCTTCGGGATTCGCGGACGGGGACGGCTGGAACCCGGCCTCGCCGGCGACCTGGTGCTCTTCGATGCCGCGACAATCGATCGCGGTGACGAGGAGTTCGTGAAGGATGTCCCCGGCGGAGCCAGCCGCTACCTGCGCCACGCCCGCGGCATCGACTGCGTCGCGGTTGGCGGCTCGGTCGTTTGGGAGAATGGCGCCTACACGGAAGCTCGCAGCGGGACTCTGGTCTGAGGCGAAGTCGCGGGGTGACTCACGCCGCCGCCCGAACAACACCGGTGGAGAACCCGCGTGATTTCAGGGCGGCTCGCCGTCGGGCTTGGCCGCTTGCGGCTCTCGGGTCTCGCGCTACTTGACCGAGGTCGCGCTCGCCAGGATATGGGCGACGGCGGCGGGGAGGTCGGGCAGGATCGCCGCCGGGCGGAGGCTGCCCAGGCGTGGCGCTTCTTCCTGTCCGTGCCCTGTCAGGACGAGCACGGACTGACAGCCGCCGTTATGCGCGAATTCGATGTCCTTGGCGTGGTCGCCGATCATCCATGAAGCGGCCAGGTCGGCACCCAACTCGTCGCGAGCCGCCAGCAGATTTGCCGGGTGGGGCTTGCGGCAGGTGCAATCCTCGTCGGGGGCGTGTGGGCACATATAGGTGGCTTCGATGTGCAGCCCCGCTGCCGCGAGGTCGTCAAGCAACCGGCCGTGAAAGCGATCGTAATCGGCACGGCTGAAGAAGCCGCGTCCGATGCCGGCCTGATTGGTGACGATCGCCAGCCCGAAGCCGGCATCGCGGAGTCGCGCCAATGCCTCGGTCACGCCGGGGATGGGTTGGTAGTCCTCGAGCCGATGGCCGTAGCCCACATCTTCGATCAGCGTGCCGTCGCGATCGAGAAAGACGAAGGGGCGGCCGGCCATGGCTGAAGATGCCCTGCGCGGTTGCCTGGGGCAAGCTGTCTCGGGGCTCGGGAGTCACCTGCAGCGACGCGAGCGCCTCAGACGATGACCGGGCCGTCTTGTCCGACGGCAGGTCCTTCCGGATGCCGCACCGCGCCATCCGCTGCGGGTCTGCCGGAGCCCTGTCGCGGACGGCATGAAGGGGCTTCGCCACAGAATCGAGGCCGGCAGCGTCCGGCTGAAACCATCGCTGAGGAAGGCTCGAATAAGAGGATCCAACCAGGCGCCAAAAGCGGGATGCGGAGTGCTTTGGTTTGCACAAATTCAGGAATGCATTCATGAGTGTCAGGTTGGGATCGGAAGGGGCCAAATATGACACGTCGCGTGATCGCATCAGTTCCTATTTTTGCGGCAATTTGCCTACTGACCATATGGCCCGCCACGGCGGGTGCCGAAGAACCGATCGAAGAGTCGGGACGACTCATCGAGAACCTCGAGAGCGAAGGCACGGCGGACGGCGAGGACGACGCCCTCGACGCCGAGGCTGCGCAGGGACAGAAACTGAAGAGTAAAGCCGCGGTTCCCGGGCTTTCCAAACGTGCCGACACGCGTCTTGAAAACATCGTCGTCACGGCCCGCAGGCGTGAAGAATTCCTCGAGGACACTCCAGTCGCTGTCACGGCACTCGGCGAGGATATCCTGCGCGAAACCAGCGTGACCCGGCTTGACGAGATCACCAATCTGGTTCCCAACCTGACCTTTCTGCGAGGGCGCAACGGTCAGGACGCGACGGTTTTCATTCGGGGCGTCGGGCAAGCGCAAGCTCCGACCATCACCTTCGACCCCGGCGTCGGCATCTATGTCGATGGCGTGTACCTGGCGCGCGCGCAGGGGGCGATCATCGACATTTTGGATGTGGAGCAGGTCGAAGTTCTGCGGGGCCCGCAAGGGACGCTCTTTGGCAAGAATACCATCGGCGGCGCGATCAATATCACCACGATCAAACCGAGTGAGGAACTCGAGGCGTTCACCATGGTCCGGGCCGGAAGCCGCGACACCGTGCAGATGCGCACCAGTCTCAATATTCCAGTGAATGTCGGCTGGCTCGAGGATAAGCTCTTCACGCGATTCGCCTTCGGCTCGTCGAACACGCGAGGCTACACCTATAATTCATTGCGCGACGAATGGTGGTCCGACGAAAATTCGCTCGGCTTCCTCGGCTCGCTCCGTTTCGAGCCGTTCGAATCCCTGAGCTTCGATCTGAGTGGCACCTGGGCGCGCAACCATAATAACGGCAAAGGTGGCCAATGCGTCTTCGTCCAGCAGACGGCGGTCCTGCAGGCCTTCTGGCCGCCACGCGAGCAGTTCGCCAAGGATTGCGAGCGCTCTGAGCCCTACCGCTTCGAATCCAACGTCGATGGGATCAACGACGTCGAAAGCTATGGCACCTGGGGTACGGCCACCTGGGATCTGGGCGAGGCGAGTGTCTTCGAGGATTTGCAGGTCAAGTCGCTCAGCTCCTGGCGCGAGCAGGTCCCGCGGCTGCGCGAGGATTACGATATGACAGGCCAGGCCGTCGGTCAGGCTTCGGCGACCGGTGGCAGTGGTGATTTCGTCGGCGAGGCGGGTTCTGCGCGACAGATCAGCGAAGAAATACAGCTCACCGGCACCGCCCTCGATGGTGATCTTTCATTTGTCGGAGGTGTCTATGGATTCTGGGAAAATGGCTACCAATACCAATCGGTCCGCGCCTTCCCGGGGCCATTGACGCCGGGACCAAGCACCGCCGGCGATATGGTGACCGCGACCACCAATAACGCCACGACGATCTCGAACTGGAGCTGGGCGCTTTTCACCCAGGCGACCTACGATATCTTCGAGTGGCTCAGCCTGACCGGTGGCGTCCGCTACACCCGCGAGGAGAAGTCTCTCCGCCTTGACCAGGTGCGGCCGAAGCTGCCTCTCGCCTACCCCGGCGATTGCGTCGGACAGTCGCCGACGGTTTGTGTGCCGGACCTTCAGGTCGTCGACGTCAACGAGTCGGAGAAATTCGGCGCGACCACGCCGATGGCGAGTCTCGCGGTGCGCGTTCCGGACGATCTGCTCGAACCGGCCCCGATCGAGCATCTGCTCGGTTACTTCACCTATAGTAAAGGCTTCAAGAGTGGTGGCTTCAATGGCATGGTTCGCGAGGCCGGCACCGATGAACTCACCGCCTTCCAGCCCGAATACCTCGACTCCTACGAGGTCGGCGTCAAGACGATCAGCCTGGAGCAGAGGCTCACTGTCAATCTTGCAATCTTTCAGGGCAATTATACCGACCAGCAGGTGCAAAGCGTCGTCCTTGGCCCCCCGCTCATTCCCGGCGGCCCCCCGCAGGTGAGTCTTGCGGTGAACAACGCCGCCGAGTCGCAGACGCGAGGCGTTGAGATAGAGGGCATCGCGCTGCCTTTCGAGGGCCTGGTCTTTCAGACCAACATCTCATTTCTTGATGCGAAATTCGACAGCTTCCTCGCGCCGAGTGACCTCAACAGCACCACGATCAATCGGGCGGGCCAGCGCTTCCCCTTTGTTCCCGAGTTCCAGGCCCATGTCGGCGTCCAGTACTCATTCCCGGTTGAAGTGGCAGGCCCGGCCTGGATGGAGGGATGGCTGACGCCGCGCCTGGACTGGTACTATCAGGGCTCGGTTCTCTACGCGGGACCCGAGCTGCCCCAGGCGACACAGTCGGGCTACAACCTGCTTGGCGCCCGCCTTAGCTATGATTTCATGGACGATAGGGCGCAGTTCGCGTTATGGGGCCTGAACCTGCTCGACACTCAATATTTCGAAATGGTCACGGGCAGTGCCCAATCGTTCGGCGAGATCGTCCGCTTCTACGAGGCGCCGCGCACGATTGGCGTCGAGCTGAGCTACCGCTTTTGAGTGGAGCCGGCGAAGCCTTCCTGCCAGCCTGCGACGACTGGAATACCAAGCCATCCATGCGTCGAGTTTCGCCAACCACCCAGCCGGTTCGGACGAAGGGGCAGCCACGCCAGGAGGGCCGGCAGCGGGCCGCTGATCGCGTTGCCTTTCGATTTTCGGTGACGCAGCGCGCGAGGTTCCGGGTGCTGTTCGCCGCAGCCGGATTTCTCCTTCTTTCGGGGACGCAGGTGCGGGCGCACGACCAGACGACTGAGCGAAGCTGCGCAGAAGGGCGCTGGCAGATCGGCCCCGGGGCGATTTTCGGCTCGGGCATCTCAGACGCGGTCGTGATCGTGGGGGACCGGGCCGCCATCGAAAGCGGTTGCGGCCCGCAGCCTTTGCGGATCAGCCGGGAACATCGGGATGGGACGATCTCGCTGCGGGGTTCGTTCCGCGATTGCATTGGCGGCGCGCGGGTCCGCTTCAAAGGTGAAATTGATTCCTCCTGCACGTCGATGGCGATCCAGACGACGAGCAACATCCGTGGCCTGCCACGATCCACCGAGCAGAATGATTTCGTCGCTCAAAAGGCGGGTTGCGACAGCGATGCCCCGTCCACCTTCGCCCTGATCGAGGATGAGATTTTCGCCGGGCACGGTTGCACCGTGAGCGCTTGTCACGGGGCGTCGGCGCTCGGCGGCCTCGATCTGCGACCGGGCCAGGCCTGGCTTGAACTTGTCGGGCAGACGCCGGCAAACCTTGCTGCGGCTGCGGCGGGCAAGCAACTCGTGCGGGCGGGCGATTCGTCGGCGAGTTTCCTCGCTCAGAAATTGCGCGGTCTGCTTGCTGCAGGTGAGGGGAGCGGGATGCCGGCGGTCGGATCGCCGCTTTCGCGCAGCGAACTCTGGCTGGTCGACGAATGGATCAACGCTGGCGCGCCTCAGGCCGGCGAGGTGCATGACGCCCCCTGCGTTGGCGAGGAGCAGTTTGTCGAGACCGCGAAGCCCGAAATCCCCGAGGGCGGCTACCAGCTCGAAGTGCTCGGACCCTGGGTCCTTCCCGGCACGGAATTCGAGGGCTGCCTATGGATTCCGGTGCCGAATGCGACGGATCTGGACATCGCCCGCTTCGAGTATGCCGTCAATCCGGGCACCCACCATTTTGCGATTTTCCAATGGGATGTGGGCGGCGCACCGTCGCAGCCCGGCGTTCTGGTCGGTGGCGATTTCGGTTGCGTCTCCGGAGCAAATTTCGGAATGACATTGAGCGGTTCGCCGCAGGCTCCGTATTACGTCGAAGAGTTTCCCCAGGGCATGGCGCGTCAACTCCCGGCGGGCGGCTGGCTTGGCCTCAACCCGCATTATGCCAACCATTTCGATCAGCCGATTCAGCTCAAGGGCTGGGTCAATCTGGTCCCCTATCAGGGAGAGCCCGAGCATAGGCTCCAGACCTGGATCGATATCGACGATATGTTCTCGATCAACGTGCCCTATGGGCAGCAGCGGCTACACCCCGGGTCCTTTACGAATTCAAGTGGCGGCCATATGGCGATCGTCCAGATGAATGGCCATCAGCACAAGCGCGGCTTGCGCTTCCGTGCCTTCGATTCGTCGGGCAACAAGCTCTACGAAAATTGGGATTGGGCCCACCCGTCGCGCCGTACCTTCGATCCGCCGCTTCTGTTGCCCCCGGGTGGCCGTCTCAATTACGATTGCTTAATTGACAACGGCGTCGATCGTGCGCCAAGGCTGAACGCCAGCGGCAATCCGACGGCGCTGCGTTTCGGCGTCACGAGTGACGATGAGATGTGCGTCTTGGCGGGTACCTACTACCCGGCCTCGGCGTCGAAAGCGTTCTTGGAAGCCCTGCCGAGCCTGCTCGACTGACGGACGGTTTCGCGCTTCAGCCGCGCGATGCGCCGAGCCCGGTATCATGGAAATGCAGCACTTCGGGAAAAGGGTGGTAGAAATGGTGCAACAATTTGCGCCACTCCTGGTAGGACGCTGAGTCGCGAAAGCCGCTGGTATGGTCTTCGAGGCTCCGCCAGCGCACCAGCAGCAGATAGCGGTTCGGCTTTTCCACGCAGCGCTGCAACTCGTGGTCCAGATAGCCGGACGCACTCGAAATAAACCGCCGGGCTTCGGCGAAAGCAGCCTCGAACGCGGCTTCCTGGCCGGGCCGGACATCGAGCAACGCGATTTCGAGAGTGGCCTGGTCCATGCGGTGTCGCCATAACCGCAGTCCCCCGCGCTTGCATCGGATCCGGGCCAGGAAGTTTTCCATTCATGTCGAAAACCGAGGCGACAGGTGATCTCTTCGCAGCCGGGATCATGACGCCAGCCGAGACGACGCGCCCGGCCCCGGTGCCGGGCTCGGGCCTGCCCGGCCGACGACCAGTGGCACGCCTGCGTGCGCTGCTCGGTCACGGCAAGATGCTGGTGCTCGACGGTGTGTTCCAGCGTCTCACCAGTGGCACGCCTGCGTGCGCTGCTCGGTCACGGCAAGCCCGCGCCGCTCGGCGGCATGTACGACGGGACCTCGGCCCGACTGGTCGAGCGGCTCGGCTTTCCCGCCGCCTTCATCGAAGGCTATGCCGTCTCAGCCTCGCTTTACAGCGAATCCGATATTGGTTTGCTTAATCAAACATAAATAGTGGAAGCCGCGCGCCGGCTCTGTCGATTGGTTTCGATGCCGTGTTCGTCGAAGCGCCGCACCCGCTTGCGAGGCTTGACGATATCGGGCTCGCGATCCGTGGTCCCAGGGTGGCGAATATGGTCGAGGGTGGGCGCACCCCGATCCTTCCGCCCGAGGATCTGCACCGGCGAGGTTTCGATCTGATGGTCCACCCGGTTGCGGCGATTCTGGCAGAAGCACGGGCCATAGAGCACGTCCTGAATACGATTTGTTACGAGGGCACGACCGAGCCGGTGGCCGGTGAACTTTATTCCTTCGAGCGCCTCAATGAGTTTGTTGGACCCGATGCCCACCGCGCCAGGTGATGGCGCACGTCCGTTCGCACCGGAGCTGAAACGCGATCCGGCGGTTCGCCTGCGCTGGCCCGAGCCGCCGCACGCCAAAGCGGACGCGGCGATCGTCCCGGCCCTCCTCGGGACCGTCCGCGGCAGCCCATTCTGCGCGGCTGGTCGGATCTTCAGGTGCGCGGTTTCGAACTCAGCCTGACGATGTGTTCGTAAGCTGCGCGCTCAAGCGGCATCACGCTCAGCCGCGACTGGCGGATGAGGGCGAGGCCTTCGAGTTCGGGGTCGGCCTTGATCTCGGCCAGGGTGACCGACCGCGCCAAGGCCTTTTTTGCCGCGAGATCGACCACCACCCAGCGCGGGTCGTCGGTGGTTGGATCGGGGTAGGACTCGCGGGCCACCTCACAGATGCCGACCACCTCGCAGCCCACCACCGAATGGTAGTAAAGCACTTGATCGCCAACTTTCATCGCGGCCAGGTTGTTGCGGGCCTGGTAGTTCCGCACACCCGTCCACGGCGTCTGGCCGTCTTTCTGGAGCTGGGTGAAGGGGTAGGCCGTTGGCTCTTGTTTGACCAGCCAATGATTGCGCGCCATGGGCCTTGCGTTGGCATGGCGCGGATGGGCCGGCAAGCGACCTGGGCCCGGGTTGCCCGCGCCGCGCGACGCCGGTGTCGCGCGGCCGCCCACTTCAGCCGACGCCGGTCACGCCCAAGCGCCAGGCGAGTCCGAGCAGCGAACTGGCGGCCAGCACCCGCGGCAGGCTCATATGCAGGCGGAAGACCGCAAACATCGCCAATGCCGAAAGCAGCAGCGCGCCCGGGTCGAGGCTGCTCAAAGTCGGGACGAAGAGGCGGAGCCTTCCGATATGGGTCTCCAGCACTTCCGTGAAAAGGACGTGCAGGCCGAACCAGATCGAGAGATTGAGCACCACCCCGACCACCGCTGCGGTGATCGCCGAGAGCGCGGCGTGCAGGGTGCGGTTGCCGCGTAGCGCTTCGACCCAGGGGGCGCCGAGGAAGATCCAGAGGAAACAGGGGACGAAGGTGACCCAGACCGTGACGATAGAGCCGAGCACGCCGGCCAGCATCGGCGACAAGTCCCCGGGATGGCGGAAGGCGCCGAGAAAGCCGACGAACTGCACGACCATGATGAGCGGACCCGGGGTCGTCTCGGCGAGACCGAGCCCGTCCAGCATTTCGCCAGGCGCCAGCCAGCCATAGGTTTCAACGGCACGCTGGGCGACCCAGGCGAGAACGGCATAGGCGCCGCCGAAGGTGACCACCGCAGCTTTTGAAAAGAACAGGGCCTCTTCGACAAAAACGGAATCAGAACCAAATACCGCGTAGAGCGCGATCACGGGCAATGCCCAGAGGGCGGTACCGACAAGCACGATGCGTACAGCCCGGCTTGTGTCTGGCAGGGTGTGCCTGAGCTCGCCGGCATCGGCCATGCGGTCAATCACCGTAGCGTGGTCGCCTTCGACGCGCACCGATTTTGGCGCCGGGAACCAGGCCGGGGCAAGTCGGCTGCCGACGAAACCAAAAAAGGCCGCGACCAACACGACGATCGGGAAGGGTGTGTCGAAGAAGAAAATTGCGACGAAGGCAGCGACCGCGACTGCGACCATCAAGCGGCTGCCGAGCGCCCGCTTGCCGATCCGCAGCACGGCTTCGGCAACGACGGCCAGCACGGCTGCTTTGAGGCCGAAAAAAGCCGCCGCCACGAACGGCATCTCGCGGAAGCCGGCATAGAGGATGCTCAAGACCAGGATCGAAACGA
>VFKT01000018.1 GCA_009885395.1 Deltaproteobacteria bacterium
CCCGACGAGGGCACACCCGACGAAGGCACACCCGACGAAGGCACACCCGACGAAGGCACACCCGACGAAGGCAACGTCGATGATTTTTCACTAGACGACGTGGCGTACGGGGTTTTCGTGCAACCGCACGCCTTCCGACTGCGCCTGGTCACGCGCGACGCTGCCCTCGGCGCCAGTGCAAAGGCCTTGGCCGAGGCGCATGGTGGGATCGAACTCGAACTCAGCCGCGACGCAGACGCCCCCAGCCCGACATCGCCCGACGTCACGCTCTTCGACCGCGAGGTTCCAAAGAAGCGCCCGCGTGGCAATGTCGCCTACCTGGCGCCGGCGCATGGCAACGAGGATGTCCGCATTGCGGGCTCGCTGCACGACGCGGGCATCTCCGACAGCAGCGCTCACCCTCTGCTCTCGGCCACGGCGACGCCTGAGATTCTGCTCGATCTTTCGGGCAGGGACGTGGTCGAGATCATTCCTGACGCGCGCCTGAGTCGCGTCCTCTCGGCCCGCGCCGAGGGCCGCGAAATCCCTCTCCTGCAAGCCGGTGAATTGGAAGGTCGGCGTGTGGTCCTGAGCGGTTTTCGGCTGCCGGGCCAGGTACTCGATTCGGCCGATGGCGTACCGGCTCTGGTCTTCCTGGTCGATCTCTTGCATTGGCTGACGCCCCCACCGGGCAATGCGCCAGTGCTGCCGGCTTCGTTCCGCGATCCAGCCGAATCCGAGATCGGGCGTCCCGAGGAGGCGGCCGGGAGCGGTTCCGGTAACGAGAGCGCCGCGGCCCTTCCGATTTTGGTCAAAGATACAATAGAGGAAACACCCAGGGCCTCGCCGGCGGCCCGGCTCCCGATGGCCGCCCTGCCGCTTGGTCTGGCCCTTTTGCTGCTCGTCGGCGAGTGGTTGCTGCTGGCTGTAGAGTCGCGCCAGGCCGTCGGCAGCAGAAGCGGGGAGCCCTCCTGATGCGGATCACTCTCCCCGACGGGCTGCAATTTGAGGCCGCAAGCTGGCTGAGCTGGGCGCTGGCCGTGGGGCTGCTCGTCGTACTCGCCGTGGCGGTGGTGGCCTGGCTGGCACGGCGCCGGGCCTGGAACGACGGCGGGATCGCCTCGGCCGATTTGTGGACATTGGGATTGTCGGCCCTTTTGCGAAGTCTGGCGGTGGCAGCGGTGCTGGCCGCGTTGGCCGACGCCCGCCTGGTCGAGACCGTGCATGAAGATCGCCTCGCCGTGGTCGCGCTGCTTGACGATTCGGCCAGCATTCGTGCCGACGAAACCGCGTGGATGGAATCGCGGCTTGAGCAGATCGTCAGCGAATTGCATGGCGACGATTCACTGGCCGTGCTGCGCTTTGGCGCCGATGCGGCGGTTGCCTTGCCCCTCGGACCTCCCGATCGGACGCCCGGACGCGAGACCACGACGGATCGACAGGCGACCAACATCATGGCCGCGATTGATGCCGTCAGTGCAATCGGCGCAAATTCACCGCCGGTCGTGGTGCTGCTCAGCGATGGCAACCAGACGCGCGGCGACGCCGTCGCCGCCGCAAAGGTCGCGGCGCGACGTGGCTTGCGGATCTTTCCCTTCGCCCCGAGCCGCGAGCACGCCGCACTTCGACTCGAACGCGTCCGCGCACCCGGGGCGATCCGCCATGGTGAGGACGCCCATTTTCCGGTGGCACTCGCCAACAGCTCGACCACTCCGATTGGCGCCGTTCTGGTGGCGCGCGAATTTGATCGCGAACTCGGACGCATCCCGGTCGAGGTGCCTCCCGGGCGATCCGTGATTGACGTTTCCTTGCCGGTCGAGGCGCCGGGCCATTACCGGATCGACTTCTCGCTGGAATCGACAGATGGTCGCCGCCTGGGTCCAGCCGAGCCCGCACGCCTTAGTGTGCTCGGTCGACCCAGGGTACTCGTGGTGGGCACGCGGCAGTCGCTGGCACGCGCGCTTGAAGCCGCGGGTTTCGAAGTCAAGGCGACACCGCGACTCGAGGTCGAGACCGCCGACCAGCTCGAAGCGTTCCATGCCGTGGTGATCGCCGAAGCCACGGCCGCCGATCTGCCCGTCAGCGCGCAGCAGGCGCTGGCTGATTTTGTCCTCGAAAGGGGCGGCGGGCTGCTGCTCGCCAGTGCACGCGGTCTGGTGACCGATAAGAAACTCGAGGACTCGCCACTCGCTGGAATCCTGCCGGTCGGCATCCGCGAAGAGAAACCGGAGCCTCGCCAGCGTGCGCCCTTTGCGCTGGTGCTGGTGATCGATCGCTCCTCCAGCATGACGTACGGCATCACTCTCGAGCAGAAGGAACCCGCGCGCATCGCCTACGCCCGCAAGGCGGCATTAACGGTGGTCGATCAGCTTGAGGATCGCGATCTGGTGGGCGTCATCGCCTTCGACACCGTGACCACCGAGTTGGCGCCACTGGCACCGCTCGGCCCGTCTCGAGCACAAGTAGAGGATGTGATCTCAAGACTCGTCCCAAGCGGCGGCACCGACTTCAAGGAGGCTCTGGAGATCGCCGCCGGCCGTCTCAATGCCGTCGATAACCCCATCAAACATATTCTCCTCCTCAGCGACGGTGCCAGCATCCGACCAGTGGCAGAGCATGAAGAGGTGATCGAAGCCCTTCGCCGCGGCGGCGTGACCGTGACCTCGATCCGGATTGGCGACGACAAAGATAGTTTCGCTCTGGTGCAGGACATCGCCGAACGAACCAACGGTGTCTTTCACCACGTCAAGGATGCGGACTCCCTGCCCGACCTGATGGCCGAGGACGCCCGCCGACACGCCGGGCGCGAAGAGGAGGAAGCCGAGCCACCCTTCCGGCCGAAGCTGGCACGGACGTCAGGTGCGCTGGCCGGATTCGAGGCCGAGCCGTTGCCGATCCTGCGCGCCTTTGCCGACGTGCCGCTGCGCGAGGGTGCCGAAGTCTGGATGGAACGCGAGGGCAGCGAATCCCGGCAGCCGATCCTGGCAGCCTGGCAAAACGGGCTGGGCCGCGTCGCCGTCTTCACGGCGAATGCCGGCGAGGACTGGCAGGGCTGGCGCCATGCGCAGCGTTTCTGGGCCCAATTGGTGCGCTGGGTGGCCCGTCCCCGAAGCGACGACGAAGTGGTGCTGCGACTCGAGCAGAGCGAGGGGCAGCCTCGGCTGGAGATCCGCACTTTCGACCACGCGCCGGGCGGCGAGACGCTGCGGGTTGCCGTGCAGCGACTCGACGGTACCGAGATCGTGCTGACGGCGCTCCCGGTGGCACCGGATCGTTACGAAGCCGCGCTGCCGCCACTCGACGAGATCGAGCCGCGGGTTCGGATCGCGAGGCGACGTTCGGGCGCGACTGGGCCTGCGGCGACGCAGGGTTCGACGACGCCAGGGTCGGCAGCGCGCGAAGGGCAAATCCCGGCGGCGACGCCTGGTTCTGCGAAGAAAGGGTCGCCGCCGAACGAAGGGCAAGTCCCAGTCGCGGCTCGACCAGCGGCGAGACCGGATGGCGCTACCGGCCCAAGCGACGCCGAGGCCGGCACCGAAATAGCCTGGTCGCGCGAGGATTGGCTGCCCCGCGCCGCTGGTCTCCCCGCCGTGACCAGCGAGGACCCCGCGGCGCCGCCGGACCGGCTTCTGCTCGAGCGGATCGCCGAGAGCACTGGCGGCGCGCTCGATGCACCGCTCTCGACGGTGCTGGCACGCGCTCCGGCCGAGCGTGAGCGCAGCGATCCAATGCTGCCCTGGCTGACCTGGTTGGCATTGGTGGCGACAGCGGCGGATATCGTGCTGCGGCAGACCCGACGCCTGAATTGAGTTTTCGGCCCGCTTCAGAAGCGCGCTTCGGTGTTTGTCGTCCGACTGCGTTACACTAGGACGACCTACGCCTCCCACGCGCCGGATCGTCACCGCGCTTCGGTGCCTGTCGTCCGACTGCGTTGCATCAGCGAAAATGGCCGGTATAGCTGCCAAAACCGCAGGCTCAGGGCCTTGCGATGCAGGAGAAAAACAATGGCCTACATCATTACAAGGCTTTGCCGCGATTGTGTCGACACCGGCTGCGTGGCCGTTTGTCCGGTCGATTGCATCTACGAGTACAAGGGCAGCGACAACGCAACCTTCCCCAACCAACTCTATATCCACCCCGACGAGTGCATCGATTGCGGGGCCTGCGAGCCGGAATGCCCCTGGCAAGCCATCTTCGAGGAAGTCGCGGTGCCCGTGGCCTTCAAAGACGACACCCCTCTCAATTACAAAATGATGGAACCCTCGGACGATTTCGTGGTGAAGAAACATCAGAAGACCGAACACCCGACCTCCGATCAGATCGCGGCCAACAAGCAGAAATGGGGTCTAACCACCTGAGGCCTACCAGGCAGCCGAGACGTGCTCCGAAACGACGCCCCGCTTACGCAGCATGCGTCTCGCCAGCTGAGGCGCATGCTGCGGCAGACGCCGGATACAGCACGCCGCGCGCATCCAGCGCAGGCTGGTTTCACCATTTGAGGCATGCGCTGCGGCCGACGCCATCGCATCGGCATCGGCCTCCCCGACAAGCCCCCTCTTTCGTAGCGGTCATCAACTTTCCGCGTTGACCGTCGTGCCCTGTCGGAGCCAGACTGGGGGTGTTGGCGGCATCCCGTCAACCTCAGCCCATGCGCTATTGCGCCTGGCCGACCACAAAAAGAGGCGTCGTCGTGCTTGAAAACCGAAATCTTATTTGTGTCTTCGGTTTCGCCGCTCTGGCCGCCAGCGGCATCGGCGGCGCATCAGCCCTGGCCGCCCCGGGCTATATCTACACCGTCGCCGGCACCG
>VFKT01000147.1 GCA_009885395.1 Deltaproteobacteria bacterium
AGTTCGAGATCAACCTTGCCCTCGCGTTTCCGGACTCGCTTCGGCGCTACTACGCCGAAAGGGCGTGGGCCGGCACGGTGCTTCGGTCTTTTCTGAAATTAGCGTGCACTGCTCTTGCTGCCACCAATGCGGTGCCGCGGCGATCGCATTCGTAAAGCACGGTTCCGGCCCGATCGGCGAGCACGAGCAACTCGGCGTGCGGGGGAGTTCGGCGGCGGACCTCTGCGCAGAGTTCGGGCAAGACGGCGTAGCGCTCCGGTGCCGTGCGCGCCGCGCGAGCGGCCGGCAAGGCGAAACCTGCGAAGACGGCGAGCAGCCCCGCCTGAACGGAGAGGCGGAGCCTTTTCTTCCCGATCGCAGACATAAGAGTGGCCCAACCCAATCCAACGAAGGGCGCAAGCCCGGGCACCAGCGCAAGCTGATAATACTCGGTGCCGCGAGCCAGTGTGTCGAAAAGTCGGGTCCCGAGAAACCAGCTCTGGACCAAAACACCCATCGACCAGAGGAATAATGCCCTTGATGCGTTCGGGACCGCAGCCGGCGAACGCATAGCGACGATCAGGCCGAGGAGGCAGAGCAGGGCGCCCGGCGGGGTGAGAACCATCCACAGGAGTTGCCGCCCGAGTTCCAGGTAAAGTACCGGATCGAGCCAGAGCGCGGGATCGACCCAGCCGCTCGAGACCATGGCCCCGGCGACGGGATGGCGTGCATGGACCGCGAACGCGTGCCCGTACCAGGCACAAACCGGGACAGCCGCGAAAAGAAGGGCGAGGCCGAGCCAGAGGATCGCCCGGCAGCTCGGCCGCGAGTCCCCCGCCGTGCGCCGCCCGGCGAAAATCAGCAGGGCGACTGCGGGCAAGAGCCAGAGGATCGCGTGGGGTTTGAGCAAAAGCGAGAGGGCGGTGGCACAGGTGAGCCCGATCGCCCGGCCCGACGAGGGCTGACGGCGCCAGGCCGCCGCAAGGTTCAGAGCCAGCAACGACGCCACCACGGCCGCGGCGTCGTTTTGAAAACTCACGGAATACGCCAGCGCCAGCGGTGAGAAAAGATAAAAACCGACGGCGACCGGGATCAGTCTCGGAGAGCCAAAACGCAGCAGCTGGGCCAGGATGGGGGCGCCGAGCAGCCAGATCGCCAAAGAAAAACCCCGGCCGCAGAGTTCCAGCGGCCATCCGCTCAAATGATGCACCGCCGCCACGGCGGCCGGCACAATCGGCGCCTCTTTTACGAAATAGCCAGGTTTGCCGGCGTCATCGACCACCGGACGAAAAAAAGTACCTCGCCCGCGGATGAAGTTTCGTGCGATCATGGCTGAATGCGCCTGTTTGCCAGCCGCACCGTCGAGCAACGGGGCTTCGAGCCCAGGCAGTTGCACCAGGACGGCAGCGACGAGAAGCCCCCAAAGGGAGCCCCGGCCCGGGTGTTTCTCTCTGGCGGGCTGCCGTCCGCTGGCTCCGGTTTGCATCGCGGCCGATGGATAGCGGCACCCGAGACTGAAGACGAATGGTGCGCCGCCGGCGAGAGCGGAGGCCTGCGATTAGGCACTTCTGAAATTATTTTAGCCCCAATCGTAGAAAAACGTTCTGAAAATCTCTTGTACAGCCTTCGCTCTGCCGCTATAGGCTTCAGGCTCCAAGGCTTGGAGATGGGCGGCCTGATGCCCGATCTCTTGACCAGCCAGGAGGGATGAGTCCGTGTCGAACAAGGCGGGGCGATTGATCGGAGTGGGGGCGCTGGCCCTCTTTGTTGCAGGGCTTGGGTTCTCCTGGGCCTGGAAAGAAGGGGTTTATCCGCTCAACCAGCACACCGACAAGGCTTTGCTGCGACGGGCGCAGACCTTTTGGGACCTGAAGATCGCTGGCGACCTTCAGCAGGCCTACGACCTCATGGCCGAGCCCTACCGTCGGCGGGTCACCCTGACCGGCTTTGCCCGGCAGGGCGCGGGGGTGGTGGTTCATACCGGGGCCAAAGTTCAGCGGGCCGAGATCGAGGCAGACGTGGCCCAGGTGGAACTTGAGTTGCGCCATTACTTCGATCATGCCAATTTCCGTCAGATGGAGGCCACGTCGAAGATCCAGGACCGTTGGATTTTCGAGAATGGAACGTGGTACCGTTGGCCGGCTGGGATGAGGGGTTGAAAGTTCAGGATGATTCGTAGTAACGAACCCACGGAGAGGGGATCCCGGTCAGGGACGGTGGAAGGCGGCTTCGCTTTTCACCTCTTGACCGAGATGGAGATGGCTCCGGTCGGGCAGGCGACGGCCGGTCGTCCCGCGGTTGGCGCGGGAACGGCGGGGCAACTGAGCCGGAAGAAACGCAAGGCTCCGATGAGGAGACAAGGGATGATGAAAGAGGAGGCTGGAAAGATGTTGAGGGGATCAACGAGGGCGTTGGTGGGGTTGGCTGCGGCGGGGCTCGTTGCCTCGTCCGGTCAGATCGCACAGGCGCAGGATAATTTGTACGAGAATATTGGTGGGCTTTATTCAGGCTCGGGTGTCACGGCGAATGCCGGTCTGAACCCGAACGGGGTCGGCCAGCTGCTCTACGGCAGTTACTACGATGTGCGCGCCGTCGATGGTGATGCGCAGCACGTCAACATTCAGATCCTGAACAACAACACGAATGTCGACTCGCTGCCGGAGTGCACAGAGGAGGATTTCTTTCAGGGAAATACGGGTTCGACCTGTTACAATCCCTACGGCGGCATCCTTGCGAAGGTCCGGTTCCGCGACTTCCGCAAGAGCCGAGAGCTGCTCGACTTCAACATCGCGCTTTCCTGCGGTGAAGTCTGGGCCGGCCGCGTCACTCTCGGCGACTCGGTGCCTGAAATCGCATCGATCTACCCGATCGTGTCCGCAGCCACTTCGACTACCATCAGCACGGATGACGTGCTCGTCGGTGGCCAGTCGTTCAGCACCATCAATGCCCCGGTGGACGATCAGAGCCGTGGTTATTTCGAGGTCATCGCGATGGAGGCCCTGCCCTGCGAGCCCGACGACGGCTCGG
>VFKT01000133.1 GCA_009885395.1 Deltaproteobacteria bacterium
ACCCTACGCGATCTGCCACGCGGTTTGCGCATCGGCTTCTCGCCGGACCTCGGCTACGCCGTCGTGCAAAGCGATGTGGCGGTGGCGGCCGAGCGCGCCGCACGGGTCTTCGAGGAACTCGGCCATAGCGTCGAATTGGTCCAGGGCGGCCCGGAAGAACCCGGCCTCATCTGGGGCCTCTCGGGCGGCTACGAAATCCTCTCCGACCTGACGCACCTGCTGCCCGAGCACGCAACGGAGTTCGGCCGCGGCTTTCTCAATGGCATCAAACATAGCGAGGGCATGACGCCGGCCATCTTCGGCCAGATGCGTCGCGAGCGCGAGCGCTTGAACCGCTGGTGCGCGTCGATTTTTGATCGCTACGACCTGCTGCTCACGCCGACGGTTCCTTACGACCCACCCGTCGCGCGCGGCCCCTTGCGAAGCGAAACCGAGGGCCGACGCCAGGGGCCTTCGAATGTCGGTGCCTTCACGATCCCCTTCAATATGGCGTGGCATCCGGCTGCGACGGTACGTGCCGGCCTCTCCAAAGCCGGACTGCCGCTCGGCTTGCAGATCGTCGCGCCGCGTCACCGCGACGATCTGGCGCTGCAGGCCTCCTTTGCGTTCGAGCAGGCGCGACCCTGGGCGGAAGACTGGCCGTCCCTCTGACCTCGTGCGTCATCGATGCGATCGCTTGAAACGGTTGACAGGAGATCCACCGGCATGGTCTCGTTCCGCATAGGTCCATCGAGCGATCGGCTTGCCGAATTGCCTGGTGGAGACAAGCACCAACAAGGGCAAAAGGTGGCGATCCGGCCAACACCGGAATGATAAGCGAAGGGGAGCGAACGATAAATGCAGATACGCCGCAGTCAGGGTAAAAAACGCGCGAACGCCCAACGCCCAGGCAAGATCGCGCGCCCGGCCAGCGCCGGCCGCCGCCGGCCCGTATCTACGGTGGTCGACCCAGTCACCACTGAAATCGTTCGCGGTTTCATGGAGACGGTCGCCTTTGAAATGGCCACCCACGTCTCGCTCACCGCGACGACGCCGATCCTGAACCAATCCAACGAGCGCAACGCGACCATCCTCGATGGGCGTGGCAGCCTGGCCGCACTCTCGGTCGGGATCCCGCAGTTCATGCTCTCGAGCACCTTGCCGATCCGCTTCGCGCTCGATTTTTTCGGCCCGGAAGGACTCTACGACGGCGACGTCCTGCTCTCGAACGACCCCTACCACGGCGGCGGTCACCTACCGGATTATAACATTTACGCCCCGGTTTTCCATGAAGGTGAACTGGTTCTGATCGCGTCCATCCAATGCCACCACGCCGACACCGGTGGCGGCGCACCCGGCGGCTACAACGTCGATGCCCTCGACATCTGGGCCGAGGGCGTGCGCTTCCCGGCGATCAAACTGATCGAACGCGGCGAAGAGCGCCGCGACGTCGTCTATATGGTAGCGACCAACAACCGCACGCCCACCTTCCTCGGCGATCTGCGGGCGCAGATCGGCGCCGCCCAGATCGGCGTGCGAAGGCTGAAAGAACTCTGCGCGCGCTACGGCAACGCGACAGTGCAGGGCTCGGTTGATTCGATGATCGACTACGCCCGACGCCGTTTCCGGGCCGAAGTTGAATCCTGGCCGGACGGTATCTACGAGTCCGACGCCTGGGTTGATCACGATCCCAAGGGCAACCGTGACATCCACATCCACTGCAAGGTCACGGTGGCCGGCTCGGAGCTGACGGTCGACTTCACGGGTTCCGACGATAGGCCCGAAATCGAGGCCTACTCCACCTTCGGCAACACGCGCGGCTATGTCATCGCCCAGCTTGCTTCGATGATGCCCGCCGATATTCCAAAGAACGAGGGCTTCTTCGAATCGATTCACCTGATCGTCCCCCAGGGCTGCTGCCTCAACCCGCCTGATGGCCGCTCGGTCGCCGCCGGCACGCACCACCCCGGGACCGAGGTGGGTGAGGCGGTCGCTCGCGCTCTCGCCGAGGCCGTCTCCGGACGTTGTTGCCCGCAGGTCTACAAGATGGGCATGCCGACTGTGATTTTTGGCACCGACCCGCGCACCGGCAAAACCTTCATCGACCATTCAGTCGATACCTTCGCGGCCTACTGCGGTGCGGTGAAGGGACAGGACGGCTGGGGCGCGATGAATGTCAGCTTCGGCAACCTGATCCGCGCCACCGCCGAAATCAACGAATCGATCTTTCCCGTGCGCCACCTCTGGCGCGATTATCTGCCGGATTCGGGCGGTGCGGGCGAATTTCGCGGTGGCTGCGGCAGCCTCTACCGGAAGCAGGTCACGACACCAGCGACCATCTACACCTACGTCGTCGGTAAGCGTTTCCCGATGCCGGGGCTTTTGGGTGGACGTGACGGTGCCCCGAACAAATTGCTGGTGCGCGTCGGCAGCAAAGAGTGCCGCGAGGTCGGCGACAGCTCCGAGCGTGTCCTGCACCAGGCAGGCGAGTGCTACGAATATTATTACGGCGGCGGTGGTGGTGTCGGCGATCCCTTCGACCGGCCCGCTGAGACGGTCTTGGAAGATGTCCTTGATGAATACGTCAGCGTCGCCGGTGCCGAGCGCGATTACGGAGTCGTGCTGACGGGCGACCTCTGGAAGCTCACGCTTGAAATCGACGAGCCGGCGACCCGACGACTGCGTAAGCGCCTGCGCGCCGAGCGCCGCACGGCCGACCGGGCCGGGAAGAGCGAGGCATGAGCACTCTGGCAACCGGCTACCGGATCGGCATCGATGTTGGCGGCACTTTCACCGATCTGGTGCTGGTGCGCCCGGATCGAAGTCTGTCTCTCGACAAGACCTCCACCACGCCCGAGGACCAGAGCATCGGGGTGATCAACGGCCTCGAACGGCTGGCCCGTCACGAAGGCATCAGCCTGCCCGCCCTGCTGCGCGCAACCGCGCGCATCGTCCACGGCACCACGACTGCCGACAATACCATTATTCAGATGAATGGTGCCTGCACCGCGCTCATCACCAGCGACGGCCATCGGGACGAGATCGAGCTGCGCCGTGGCTTCAAGGAGAGCATCTGGGATCCTGCCCTCCCGCCGCCGCCACCCATCGCGCCGCGGCGGCAGCGCTACGGCGTGCCCGAGCGGCTCGACTTCGAGGGCCGGGTGCTGGTGCCGCTCGACGAGGACGCGCTGCGACGGGCGCTGCAACGCATCCGCAAGCAGAAGGTGGAATCACTCGCCGTGGTGCTGCTCTTTTCGTTCGTCGATGCCACGCACGAGCGGCGAGTCCGGGAAATCGCGGCAGAAGAACTGCCTGGAGTCGATATCTCGCTCTCACACGAGATCCTGCCGAAGGCGCCAGAGTTCGAGCGCACCTCGACCACCCTCGTCAATGCCTATGTCGCGCCCCGCATCAAGCGCTATCTTGGCAATCTCGAAAAAGAGCTCGCCCGCAACGGCTACGCGCACCGACTCCTGATGATCCAGTCGACCGGCGGATTGATGACCGCAGGCTGGGTCGCTGAGCGCCCGATCACCGTGCTTGGCTCCGGGCCGGCCGGCGGCGTGATGGGAGCGATCCACGTCGCCGGCGCGGCCGGCATAAAGGATTTCATCTCGGTCGATATGGGCGGCACCAGCTACGACGTCTGCCTGGTGCGCAAGGGGCAGGCCGAAATCGGCTCCTCCTGGAACTGGCACCACCGTTACCTGGTCGGTCTTCCAATGGTTGCTGTGCAATCCGCCGGCGCGGGCGGGGGCTCGATCGCGGAAGTGATCGGCGGCGCCCTGCAGGTTGGCCCGGCCAGTGCCGGCGCCGATCCCGGCCCGATCTGCTATCGACGCGGCGGTCAAAAACCGACCGTCACCGACGCCAACCTGGTACTTGGCTACCTCGACCCGCAAACCTTCTACGGCGGCGAGCTGAAGCTCGATCTGGCCGGTGCGACCCACGCCATCGACAAATCTATTCGCGAACCGCTCGGCATGGCCTCGGTCGAAGACGCGGCGTGGGCGATCTACCGAATAGTCAATTCTAATATGAGTAACGCGATCAGGCGCGTCTCGGCGCTGCGCGGTGTCGATCCGCGCGAGTTGCCGCTGGTGGCCTTTGGCGGCAACGGCCCGGTCCATGCCGGGGTTCAGGCGGCTGATCTCGGCATCCGCGAGGTGCTGATCCCGCGCAGCGCGCCGGCCTTCTCGGCGCTCGGGCTCCTGCTCACCGACCCAAAAGTGGTCGAGATGCGTTCGATCATCGCCCGCACGGATCAGGTCGACCTGGCCCGGGTCGAGCGCCTTTTCGGAGAAATGAAACGCAGCGCCCTGGCGGCCTTCGAGACGGCCGGCTTCCGTGCCCGCGAGGTACGAGCGAAACGGATCGCTTACCTCTGCTACCCGGGCCAGACCTTCGATATGAAAATCGAGCTTGATGGCGATGGTGCGTTTGGGCAGCGCGCCCTCGAGGCGCTGGTCGGGTCGTTCCACCACGAGCATGAGGTGCTGCATAGCTACGCTTCGCGCGATCAGATCCCGATCCTGCGCGGTGTGGGCATCGAAGCCACGGCGGACGTCGCGAAGCCCGAGCTGCCGCGGACGCCGTCCTCACGCCGCGATTCCAGCAGCGCGCTTTCAGGCGAACGTCAGGCATTTTTCGATGGCCGCTTCATGCGGACCCCGATCTACGACGGATCGAAGCTGCGTGCGCGCCACGAAATCAAGGGTCCGGCGATCGTGCAGGAACCGCTCACCACCATCGTCGTGCATCCGGGACACCGACTGCGGCTCGATCCGCTGGGCAATTTTCATCTTCATACCTGATTTTGACAGGGTTTGACCGCGGTCTCAGCGCCGTCCACGAAGCTCCTTGGGTTCTTTTGCGGAGATAGCCATGCGCAACGTCGGCACGGAAACGTTCAACGATATCTTTGTGGTCACCATCGAGCGACCCAAGGTCCGCAATGCGGTCGATGGGCCAACCGCGACTGAGCTCGCCGCGGCATTCCGTCGCTTCGAGGCCGACTCAGCATTGCGTGTGGCGATTCTCACCGGATCCTCGGGCACCTTCTGCGCCGGCGCCGATTTGAAGGCGGTTTCGACGGGTGGTGGCAATCGGGTCGCGCTTGAGGGCGACGGCCCGATGGGGCCAACCCGAATGCAACTCGACAAGCCCGTGCTGGCCGCGGTCGAGGGCTTTGCCGTCGCTGGTGGGCTGGAGCTGGCGCTTTGGTGCGATCTGCGCGTCGCAGCTCAGGACGCAGTCTTTGGCGTTTACTGCCGACGGTTTGGTGTACCGCTCGTCGATGGAGGCACGGTGCGACTGCCGCGGCTCATCGGCCAATCGCACGCACTCGATCTCATCTTGACCGGGCGCGGCGTCTCAGGCGACGAGGCGTTGCATATGGGCCTGGTCAATCGTCTCTGCGCGCCGGGAGAGGCTCTGAATACGGCTCTCGCCCTCGCTCGCCGCATCGCGGCGTTCCCACAGCTTTGCATGCGCGGCGACCGACGCTCGGCCCTCGGTCAATGGAGCCTCGATCCGGCGAGCGACTTGCGGCAGGAGACCGAAATCGGTCTCGACGTCATCCGCAGTGGAGAAACGCTTGCCGGCGCCGCCCTCTTCGCTGGTGGCGCCGGCCGACACGGGCGCTTCGAAGGGCAGAGCGAGGGCTGAGCCCGCGCCCCTCAGCAGCCGACGCCAAGTCGCGTATGGCTCGAATCGATGCCGGCCAACTGCGCCTTGGGGTAGGACGCCGCAAAGCAGTGCCCGTTGGAGGCCTGGACCTCGACCTCGAATACCGCACCCTCTGCCGCTGGTTCAAGCAGCGGGTCGGCATAGCCGTGCCGGGCGGCGACCAGCCCTTCGCCACGAGCCTTGACGACGAAGACGCTCCGACCAATCTTGACGTCGTCGATCCCGTCATGGCGAAGCGGGCTTTGGCCATTATTTCCTCGGCGGATCGGGCCAGACACGGCGCCACCCCAGCGCTAGCGGCTTCTGGGCGAACGAGTCAACGGCCTGCGTGCGAAGATGCCGGCGCGGGAAAAGCAGGAAGCCAAGGATCGGCCCGCGGCGGCCGGACCCGGGCGGCCGCCAAGTTTTACCACGACGACATCCTCATGAGCTGGCTGGTTCTGATGCCCCGCAGCGGCCGGATCCAGGCCAAACCAGGGCTTGCCGGCGTCCACTCATTTCGGCGGAAAGAGGAGGAGCGCCCGGGCGGCATGGGCGCCATCGAGCGCCGCACTCATGATCCCCCCGGCATAGCCCGCGCCTTCGCCGACCGGGTAGAGGTTCTCGAAGCCCGTCGCGCGGCGGGTCTCCGGATCACGCAGCATCCTTACCGGCCCGGAACTGCGCGACTCGATGCCGACCAGCACACCCTCCGCCCCGGCGTAGCCCGGGATGGTGCGCTCGAAGGAGGCGAGCGCATGGCGAAGCGCGTCGCGAACCGCGGCTGGCAGTTCGAGATCGAGCCGAGCCGGCGTCGTGTTGAACAAAAAACTTCCACGGCGCGTCGCCGGGCTCATCCGGCCGGCGACGAAATCGGCGGCGGTCTGGGCGGGGGCGGTATAGTCGCTGCCACCGAGCGCAAAAAAACGCTGTTCCAAAACACGCTGCAGCCGCACCCCGAGAAACGCCTCGCCCGACAACGGTGGCGGGAGGGGGAAACCGCCCGCCTGCGTCGGCCCAAAAAAGTCACTCAGTTGATCCGGCGAATTTCCAACGGCGCCGCCTGTGGACCCAAAAAGCTGGCTGAGTTCGCCAAGCACCAACGGAAAGGCCTCCGGCGCGAGCGTCGTGACTACCGCCGCCGTTGCCCAGGGTGAGGAATGCCTTGAATTGCTCATGCCATTGACACAGAGCAGGCCAGGTTCGCTGACGCTCGCAACCACCCGCCCACCCGGGCACATGCAAAAAGAATGCGCCGCTGCGACGCCATTGCGTGCGCGCGCCACCAGCCCATAACTGGCCGCGCCCAGCAGACGGGCTTCGGCTGAATCGCCGAGCCGCGCCTTATCAATCATGTTTTGTGGATGCTCGATACGCAGGCCGAGCTGAAAGCTTTTGGCCGCAAACTGGACGCCCTCCGTCGCCAGCATGGCCCAGGTATCTCGCGCGCTATGCCCGATGGCGAGCAGTAGGGCATCACAACCCAATTCGCCCTGGTTGGTCAAAAGCGCCCGCACCCGGCGAGGAGCCAGGCTGCCGGCCTCGCCCTCGACCACCAGGCCCTCGATTCGCGCGCGGAAAAAGATTTCGACACCCAGGTCGAGCAACATCGCGCGCAGCTGCGGCAGCACGCGATGCAGCCTATCGGTGCCGATATGGGCCAGGCTGTCGTAGACGATCGCCGGCGGCGCGCCGCAAGCGACTAATTCCTCCAGCAGCGGCACCTCGAGCGGGTCATCCACGCGGGTGTAGATCTTGCCGTCGGAATAGGTTCCGGCACCACCCTCGCCAAATAAAAGATTTGATTCAGGATCGACCTGTCGCGTGCGATGAAACGCGGCGACGGCCCGGCTACGCGTGGAGAGTTCGGGACCGCGCTCAAGCAAGGTGACGGCGACCCCATTGCGCGCGAGCAGCAACGCGGCAAAGAGACCGGCCGGCCCCGCGCCGACGATCACAACGCGGAAGCCTGATTCGCGCTGCAGCCGCGCCGGAACGGCATCGAGCGACAGCGACGCCGGCGGGCCGACCTCGCGGGCGCGGCCGGCGCGCAGAGCCTGTTCTACACCTGCCGCCGTCGGTCGTGCGTCGAGCAGCAGATCGACATGGCAGACGAAGCGCAGGCGATGCCGGCCGCCCTGGCGCCGAGCATCGAGGGCCTTGCGCACGATCCGGAAACCACGAAGTTCGTGCTCGCCGACGGCAAGCACCTGACAAGCCCGCTTCCGGAGCCAGGCCTCATCCTCGCTGATGCCGAGTTCGAGGTTCTGTATCCGGAACGTCCTTGGCTGACGCGGGTCGCTCACCCGCGTCGTGGCACCGAGGGATGCTCGGGATGCCCTTCGGCCGCGTGCAATTCGGTGTGGGCTTGCCGGGTCGGCGGCCGGGTATCGCGCCCCATTCCAGCCTCGAAGCGCAACACCTTTAAAAATTTGACATTGACACAGGGGTCGACGGGAGCGCTCGAACTTCCCGTCGCTGCGGGAATCAGGAAGCGGTACGGCCCTCCCAGCGTCTCCGGAAGTGACACGGCGCCGAGCCGGTAGAGAACCAGCCCCTCGGCGACATCAGCGAGAGGCGCGCTCGCCGCGAATAGGCTCTCGGTCGATTCAAGCGTCAGATGGGTCGCCTCGCTGGCGACGCCCACCGCTGCGACAAGCGCCGCCAGGCGAACGGCCGAGCCTTCGCGGCCCGGCACAAGCGTCGTGACATCGGGAACCTGCCCCGAAAGTGCAGCCAGATCGTCGAGACTGAATTCGCAAACTTTACGGACCAGACCTTCGACTCTGAGAACAGCCATCCGACCTCCTGTCCTTTGTCGATCCCCGAAGGAGGCTCGCACCTCAGCCTTCGCAAGCACGTCGCGGCTGCTGCCGCCATCCGCAATCGCCCCGAGGAGCGTCGATGCTATGGCGGTCGCAATGGAATCGAGCAACAGGATCGCGGTGGTGACGGGTGGGGGTTCGGGCATCGGGCGGGCATCGGCCCGCAAGCTGGCCGCATTGGGCTTTGATATCGCCGTCCTCGATATCGATCCGGTGCGGGCCAACACCGTCGCCGAAGAGGTGCTGGCCTCGGGCCGGCGGGCTTGCGGCCTCATCGTCGACGTCGCGGTCGAGGATAGCGTCCGAACGACCTTCGACGCCGTGCGTTCGCGCCTCGGTCCAATTTCGGTACTGGTCTCGAGTGCCGGTATCGCCGATTTCACCACAATGGACCGCATGACTGCGGCCACCTTCGACCGGATGATCGCCGTCCACCTGCGCGGCACCTTCCTCTGCTGCCGGGAATCTTTCACCGACATGGCACAGCAGCGTTTCGGCCGCATCGTCAACATCGCTTCGGTCGCCGGGATCAACGGTGGCGGTGGTCCCGGACTCAGCCACTACGCCGCAGCCAAGGCCGGGATCATCGGCTTCACCAAGGCGCTCTCCTTTGAAGGTGGACCGCTTGGCATCACCGTCAATGCGATCGCTCCCGGTTTGATCGATACCCCCCTGACCCGCGGTGCCGGCGCACCAGATTCTCTCTACGACGCGATTGTTGCCAGACTGCCGCTCCGGCGCATCGGCCAGCCCGAAGACATCGCCGGAGCGGTCGCCTACCTGGTCTCTGACGACGCCTCCTGGGTGACCGGGCAGGTCCTGAGCCCCAACGGCGGGGGCAGCGTCTGAGCACGCGCAGCAACATCGGATTCGGCCTGCTCTTGCAAGAATCCGGTCTTGCACTCCGCTTCAACCGCCGGGGTCGAGTCGCATACTTCGCACCGCGGTGTGCGCCACCGCCACGCCCGGGACGGCACCGACCCCAAGCTGCACCAGCTTGACCTCGAGGCGCCAATCGCCCGGCGGGGGTGCGTATATGAGTGCTGGTACCGCAAGGCTTTCGCCCGGCTTGAGGTCGCGCGCCAACGGCACCTGCGTTGCGGGCGGCACTGCCGCGGCATCGCCGCCCGGACCGGCAGGCTTGAAACGCAGCTCGAGCAGCAGCGGTCCTCGTGCCGAAGCATCCAGGCCAACCCATGCCGTCTCGCCCTCGTTGCGGAGCGCAACCACCACCGGGCTCGGCAGACCCGCGACCAGCTTCTGGGGTGCTCGCAGCAGCAACGAACCACGTGTCCCGGCCGGAGCGAGTGCGGCCAGCGTCAAGCCCTG
Organism: Deltaproteobacteria bacterium; assembly: GCA_009885395.1. Taxonomy (GTDB): domain Bacteria; phylum Desulfobacterota; class Binatia; order UBA12015; family UBA12015; genus SXLG01. Next base: position 9,801 of record VFKT01000133.1, read on the forward strand.
CAAGCTCAAGGGGCCGCGGTTCTCCGGCAGCGCCCGCAACTCTGCGGCAAAGGCTTCTGCGAGGGATCCACATTTCCGACTGACGCGATAGACCCGAACCATGCCCTGGCGCGTCTCAAGCAGAAGAGGCAACGACTGCACGGCCAGACTCCAGCGCCGCAGCTCATCTGGGGACAGATTCGTCTCGTCCACCAGAATCCAACGCAGGCTAGTCAAGGCGCAAAGATCAGTAAAGGCCTGAGCATCCTCGGGCAACCGCGCCACCAGCGCCCGCACCAATATGCTGCCGGCGGGTGGGTGTCGGGTGTAGCCCTGCACGAGCGGCAACCAGTGCAAGGTGGAGCCGGTCATCGAGTGCGTCACGCCTAAAAGTCTCGGGCTATCGAGTGCCGAACGTGGTTGCGGCACCAGCAGCACCGGCCCGGTCGCGCCCGTGTCCCGCAGCCAGCGGTGGACGGCAAAGGTATCGTCGCTCTCGGGTACCACCTCGAGCAATCGAAGCCCGCCTTCCGGCAGACGCAGCGTCGTCAGCAGCACCGCCCAGAGAAGGCAGATCAAACCTGCAACCCGCCCGGCAAGCGCCCAGCCGCCGCCCGAATCTCCGGCCCGTCGCAGCGCTTCCCCGAGCAGCCCGGCCCCGAGGACGGCAGCGGCAAAGACAGTCAGGATTAAAAAAGGTTCCGGGCCACCGATTCCAGCAAAACCGGGCAGAACCCAGGTCGCGATCTCGAACAAACTGGGCCAGTTGGTACCAGGCACCAAGGGCACGCCGGGGCCAAGCGCCAGCCCGAAGCCGATGACACCCGCGACAAGGAGAGCAATCCGGGGTGCTCGCAACGAGCGCTTGCCCGCGAATGGAGCGCAGAGGGCGAAAGCCAGCAAGGGCCAACCGAGTGCCGTGACCAATGCCGCCACGATCTCGGCCGGCGCCTCGCCGGTGCGGCGCAGGAGTTCGAGCGTGGCACTCGACCCGGCTTCGTCGAGCGCAAAATCCCGGGCACGCGCCCGGCCATAGACCCGCGCCACCGGCAGCACGGCTGCAGCCCCCAACCCAAGCGCCAACAAGGCGGGGAATGCGCCCTTGAGACCAGCCCAACGGCTCCGCTGCTCGTCCGCCCCGGAGGAGCGAGCCACCAGGACCAGGGCCGGAGCGAGACAAGCAAGCAGAGTAAAAAGCTCGTACGCGACGTAGATCCCGGCCAGGCTCTGCAGCGCGGTCGCTGCCGCAAGTGCGACCAGCCGCAACGCCCGGGGCTCGCGCGCCGCGCGCCAGGCCAACAAGACGATGAAGGGGAAGAGCGAGACGGCACTCCAATGCAGGCGGACGAAATCGCCGGCGCTCTCGCGCGAGAGGGCAAACGCCACCGCCGCCAGCAGCGCCGCGCTGAAAGAGCCACTCCAGACCCGGACCAGGGCAAAGGTGCCCATAGCCGAGAGCCAGACCACCAGGAGCACTGTCAATCCATAGGTAAAGATCGCATCGCGGGTGGCCCACCAGAGAGGAGCCGCGAGCGGCACCAGCCCGAGCAGGTTTTCCGATCCGGCGAGGACATCGGGCGCGGGATGAAAGATATTGGCCTGAAAGAGTGTGGCCGGGGCCTGGACGATTGCTCGCGCCGTCCAGGAAAGAATCCAAACGAGCAGGTCGAGGTCGACCCGGCGCCAGGCAGCAAAAACGTCGTGGCGCGAAGCAGGATCGGGCAGCGCCGTGCCCAGCCGTGCCGCCAGGGGCCACGAGGCCCACGCCACGGCCACCGCCAGCAGAAACGCCGCGGCCAGCATCTCGATCGCCGGCACCCGATCCGTGGAGCGACGGTCCATGCCCTGCCCCCTCATCCGGCAGATGCTCGCCGACGCCAGGCGCCCTGCTCGTGAAAGATGTCGCACGATTCGAATATGCCCTTCATCGGGCAAATCCTCGCCCACACAAGACGCCAAGCGGCCTCATTCGGCAAGCCCCCGCAACCGCCGTTCGTCAAGCCGCCTCATCCAAGCCCCATCCGACGTGCGATGATGACCTTCATGATTTCGTTGGTGCCGGCATAGATCGTTTGCACGGCTGCATCGGCGTAATCGGTCGAAATCGGGTATTCACTCATGAAGCCATAGCCGCCATGCAGTTGCAGACACTCGGCGGCCACCCGGCGCTGCAAGGCGGTGGTCCACCATTTTGCCATACTGACCTCGGTGACGAGATCGTCACCGCGCACATGCGCCCGCAGCAAGGTATCGACGAAAGCCTGCCCGACCTCGATTTCGGTCGCGAGTTCGGCTAATTTGAACTGGGTATTCTGAAAGGATGCGATCGGCTGGCCAAAGGCACGCCGCTCACGGACGTAGGCCACGGTATCGTCAAGCGATCGGCGGCAGGAAGCGATCGAGCCGACCGCAATGGTCAACCGCTCCTGCTGGAGCTGCTGCATCAGCATGGCGAAACCCTCGCCCTCGCGGCCCAGCATATTTGCGGCGGGCACCCGACAATCCTCGAAATGCAATTCACTCGTATCCTGGCCCTTGAGTCCGAGCTTCTCGAGCCGGCGACCCCGGCTGAAGCCCGGCGTTCCGGCCTCGACGAGAATCAGGCTCAAGCCGCGATGGCGCGGCTCGGCCGCGGGATCGGTGCGCGCCACCACGACGAAAAGATCCCCGATCTGGCCGTTCGAGATGAAGGTCTTTTGCCCGTTGAGGACGAAATCGTCGCCATCGCGGCGCGCGCTGGTCGAGACGTTGGCGAGATCGGAGCCAGTGCCGGGTTCGGTCATCGCGATGCCGAGAATCACCTCGCCGAGGATCGTGCCGGGCAACCAGCGACGCTTCTGTTCCTCGCTGCCGTAGTGCGTCAGGTAGGGCATCACGATATCGCTATGCAGCGAAATCATCATGGCGTGCGCGCGGATGCGGGCCATTTCCTCGATCACGATCGCGTCATAGATAAAATCACCGCCGGCCCCACCCCATTCGGTGGGTGCGGTGGCGCCGAGGAAGCCGGCCGCGCCGGCCCGCCGCCAAACTTTCGGGTCGCTGCCCCCCTGCGCGTTCCACTCCTCCACCCTTGGGGCGATCTCGCGCTCGGCGAAGCGCCGGAACTGGGCGCGAAAGATCTCGTGCTCTTCACTGAAAATATCGCGTCGCATCGTGCGTCCTCCGGGCTGGAGAAGGTGGCAGGTGCGAGCCCTTCTGCAAAGGGGCCGCAACGAGCGCGGTTCGTCGCCGGGCTGGACTCAGCGGCATTCTTCCCTGATAGAGACCGGCATGAAAGTCCGCGCCGCCGTCGCCCATGCTCCCGGTCAACCCCTCGCTATCGAGGAGATCGATCTCGAAGGACCCCGCGAAGGTGAGGTTCTGGTTGAGCTTTTTGCCACCGGGATCTGCCATACCGATGCCTTCACACTCTCGGGCGATGACCCCGAAGGCTTGTTCCCGACGATTCTTGGGCATGAGGGAGCCGGCATCGTGCGAGAAGTCGGCGCGAACGTGCGCAGCGTCGCGCCGGGCGACCATATGATCCCGCTCTATACGCCCGAATGCCGGCAATGCGAGTATTGCCTCTCGGGCAAGACCAACCTTTGCCAGGCGATTCGCGAGACGCAAGGCCGCGGCGTGATGCCCGATGGCACTTCACGCTTCTCGCTGGGGGGCAAGCCAATCCACCACTATATGGGCACTTCCACTTTCGCTCAATTCACTGTCTTGCCCGAAATTGCAGTCGCAAAAATCCGCCCCGACGCACCTTTCGACAAGGTCTGCCTGATCGGCTGTGGCGTGACGACCGGTATCGGTGCGGTGATCAACACCGCCAAGGTCCAGCCGGGCGCGAGTGTCGTGGTGTTCGGACTCGGTGGCATCGGCCTGAACGTCATTCAGGCCGCCCGCATGGTCGGGGCGCGAATGATCGTCGGCGTCGATCTCTCCCCGGCCAAGCGCCCGCTCGCCGAGCGCTTCGGTATGACACATTTTGTCAATCCAAGCGAAGTCGAGGGCGACCTCGTGCCCCATCTCGTCGCGCTTACCGGAGGGGGTGCCGACCATAGCTTCGAATGCATCGGCAACGTCAACACCATGCGACAAGCTCTCGAATGCTGCCATAAGGGCTGGGGCGAGAGCACGATCATTGGCGTCGCCGGAGCCGGTCAGGAGATCTCAACCCGGCCCTTCCAATTGGTGACCGGCCGGGTCTGGCGCGGCACGGCCTTTGGTGGCGCGCGCGGCCGTCGCGACGTGCCGAAAATCGTCGACTGGTACATGGAAGGGAAAATCGAGATCGACCCGCTGATCAGCCACACGCTTGCCCTCGACGAGATCAACCGTGGCTTCGAGCTGATGCACGCCGGCGAGTCGATCCGCAGCGTGGTGCACTTCGACCGCTGATCGGATACCGGGATCGCTTATGAAGCTTGGACTGATGGTCGGGTATTGGATGTTCGGGCCGGAGAATCCGGCACCGCTCGCGCAAGAGGCCGAGCGCCTCGGCTATGATTCGGTTTGGACGGCCGAAGCCTATGGCTCCGACGCGATCACGCCACTCGCCTGGATCGCGGCGCAGACCAGCCGCATCAAACTCGGCACCGGCATCCTGCAACTCTCGGCGCGCACACCGGCCTGTGCTGCGATGACCGCGATGACGCTGGATCATCTGAGCGGCGGGCGGCTGCAGATCGGGATCGGGGTCTCGGGACCGCAGGTCGTCGAGGGCTGGTACGGCCAACCGTTCCCGAAGCCACTCGGTCGCACGCGGGAATGGATCAGCCTCTTCAGGAAAATGATCGAGCGCAAAGAACCGGTGGTCTTCGACGGCGAACACTACCAGCTCCCCCTGCGGGGCGGCTCCGGGCTCGGCAAACCGCTCAAGCTGATCAACAAGCCGCTGCGCCCGCATATCCCGCTCTTCCTTGGCGCGGAGAGCCCGAAGAACATCCAGATGGCGACCGAACTCTGCGATGGCTGGCTGCCGCTCTGGTATTCCCCCTATCGACCCGAGGTGTATTCCGAAGCGCTGAAGTCTGCGCCCGACAATTTCGAGATCATCTGCCCTGTCACAGTCAGCGTGAATGATGATCTTGTGGCGGCGCTTCAACCGATCAAGTACATGCTGGCTTTCTATATCGGTGGCATGGGTGCGCGCGGGCAGAACTTCCACGCCAACCTGGTGCGCCGCTTCGGTTTCGAAAAGGAGGTCGATCGCATCCAGGACCTTTTCTTCGAGGGCAAACGCGACGAGGCCGCCGCCGCCGTGCCCGATGCCTTCGCCGACGAGATTTCGCTTTGCGGAACGAAGGAACGAATCCGCGACCGTCTCGCCGCCTGGAAAGAGAGCCGTGTCACGACGCTTTTGATCGGCGACCGCAACCCTGAAACCCTGCGGCTCGTGGCCGAGTTGGTGCTCTAGCTCGAAGTCCGCTCTCAAGCAGCGGATTAAACCCGGGCTGGATGAGCTGATCTCATTCCCTTCAGGCCGGTCGCGGCTCGGAAGGCTCGCCAGCCGGATCAAGCGTTCGCAGCATTCGCGGATCAGCGAGCGGTGCTCCCGACAGCGGTCCAGCAAGTCTACCGCCGCCTCGGGACCGTCCTGCCCGAGGCTTCGTGCCAAGGCCGCCCACGTCACCGCCGGCCCCGGCGTAATCACATATAGGACGGCAAGCCTCGGCCTGATCGCGGTGGTGGTCGGGCTCGAAATCTGGCCGCTGACCCGGCTCTTCTTCGCCCCGCAGATCAGCCCACCCCTGGAATGTTCGGAGATCGTCGTGATGGCGCTTTGCTTCGCCGCAGCGGCCTTCATCTGTTTGGCGACCGCCGCCATGGCACGCCGCCGTGGCATCAAGGCCTTCTCGCGTATGGGGTGAAGAATCGGGGCTTAGGCGGCGCTCGCTGCTAGCCTGTCGAGGGGGAGATGAGCTTGAACCCGGGCGGCATATGCGAACGCGACCGCAAGGGGTCGCCGATTCCCTCGATAGAAGACGAGAGTTCGTTGCGGCTCGAGCTGCCGCAAATCTTGGCCGAAGCCTGTGACCAGGACGACTCTTGCGTCGCCGAGTTGCTGGAGCGCGTGCGGCAATGGCCCGGCATCAAAGACGCCCACCTCGCCGAAGCCTCCGGAGAGCCGAGGCTTTGCGTCCATTACGAACCTAGCCAGGTCAACGCCGCCGCGATCGAGCGGGGCGCACGCGCCGCCGGCACCGCCATCGCCCGCCGCTTCGGCCATGCGCTGCTGCGGATCACCGACATGGACTGCGGCGATTGTGCCCACGCGATCGAGCACGCCGTCGGTCGTATCGATGGCGTAACCCGTATTTCAGTGAGCTACGCGGCCGAGCGAATGCGGGTGGAATGGGATTCGGGCCGCACCAACCTCGACGCAATCATGACCCGCGTTAATTCGATGGGCTATCAAGCCCAGAACGCCGCGACGCAACCACACGAGCACGCCGAGCACGGCTCGGATCTGTGGCGTGCCTTGTTCGCCGGCGGCCTGCTTGGACTCGGGACCTTGGCAGAAATGATTGGGCTGCCCGCCCTGCTCTGGGTGCCGCTGGTCGCGGGCTGCTATCTGCTCGCGGGCTGGGACGTCTTCCGTCACGCCCTCGGTACGCTTCGTCAAGGGCGTTTCACCATCGACCTGCTCATGACCTTGGCCGCGTTCGGTGCGGCCGCAACAGGGGCCTGGACCGATGGCGGCCTCCTGCTCGCCCTTTTCGCCATCGGCCACGCCCTTGAAGAACGGGCGATGGAGCGCGCCCGCCATTCAATTTCAGCACTTGGCGAGCTGGCCCCACGCAGCGCCCGGGTGCGCCGCAGCGGCACGGAGTTCGAAATCCCGATCAGCGAGCTGCTGCGGGGTGATATCGTGCTGGTTCGGCCCGGTGAACGGATGCCTGTAGATGGGCGCGTCCGCTCTGGCTCCTCGGCGGTCGATGAGAGCGTTGTCACCGGCGAGAGTCTGCCGGTCGAAAAATCCGAAAACGCCACGGTCTTTGCCGGCAGCCTGAACGGCGACGGCGTGCTCGAGATCGAGACCACGAAACTCGCCACCGACTCGACGATTGCGCGCGTCGTGCAACTCGTCGCCGAAGCCGAAACCCGCAAAGGCCGCACCGAGCGCACGGTGGATCGGCTCAGCGCCACTCTGGTCCCGGTCGCCCTCAGCGCCGTGACGCTGATGCTGCTTGTGCCACCGCTCGCCGGCTGGCTCGACTGGCGCGAGGCTTTCCTGCGCGCCATGGCGCTCCTGGTCGCCGCGTCGCCGTGTGCGCTGGCCATCGCCACACCTGCGGCAACTCTCTCGGCATTGGCGCGGGCGGCGCGACTAGGCATTCTCATCAAGGGTGGAATTCATCTCGAGGCGCTGGCCGAGGTCGAGCAGCTCGCGATCGACAAGACGGGTACGCTGACCCGGGGTCGGCCGCAGGTCCGCGAGGTGGTCACACTCGGCGAACGGACGCCGGACGAATTGCTGGCGCTGGCGGCGGGCCTGGAGAGCCTGGCGGGTCATCCCCTTGGCCGCGCCATCGTCACCCATGGCGAAAGCAAGGGGCTCGAACTGCCCGTGTTCAGCGACGTGCTGGCGACGCCGGGCCGCGGTGTGGTGGGACGCCTCGGATCCTTGAACGTGGCGGCCGGGAGTGGCTCCTTCATTCGGGACCGACTTGGTACTTTACCAGAAAAGGCCCGCGACGCGATCGCTCGTCTCGAAGCCGCCGGCCAGTCGATCGTCTTGCTTGAGATCAATGGCCTTCTCGAGGGCGCCATCGGCCTTGCCGACGAATGCCGACCCGAAGCCGCCTCTGTGCTGGCGGAAGTTCGGAAAGCTGGCGTGCGCCGAATCATCCTTTTGACCGGGGACCGGCCGGGCGCCGCCGAAAAGGTCGCGACGGGTCTCGCGCTCGACGAAATCCATGCCGCTCTCTTGCCGCAAGACAAGTTACGACTCGTGCGGGATCTCGCTTCCGACGGCCCGGTCGCGATGCTCGGCGATGGGGTCAACGATGC
>VFKT01000080.1 GCA_009885395.1 Deltaproteobacteria bacterium
CAAGAGGAGGCGGTCGAGGGTATCCGTGCGAGCGGCTGGACCAGGCCGCGCCGGCTGTTAAAACCTTTGGATGAAAATCCACCTTCGTTCGGCGCTGTTCCTGCTCCTGGTCGGTTCGCTGGCCGCTTGTTCGGCCGCTCAGCCGCGCACATCTGGCATCAAACCCGGCGAGGCCCGCCAGGAATTGGTCGAAGGCAACCAGCGCTTCCTCGAAGGCGGCATGCGGTCACATGCGTGGCATGACGAGAGCATCATGCAGACCGGCACCTTCGGGCAGAGTCCCTCGATCGGGGTGCTCAGCTGTGCCGATTCCCGCGTGCCGACCGAGATCATTTTTGACCAGGGCGTGGGCGATCTTTTTGTGGTCCGCAACGCAGGCAACTTCCGAAACGATTCAGCTACGGGCACGTTCGAGTACGGCGTGGAAGCGCTCGGCGTGCATTCGATCCTCGTGCTCGGCCACACCAAATGCGGCGCGGTAAAGGCCACTCTCGCCGGCGAGCCGCTTCCCGGCCATATGTCGGTGATCACGGCAGCGATTCAGCCTGCTCTGGCGAAAATGGACAGGACTGCTGCGAGCGACGACGAAAGCCCCGAGCCCATCGCGGCCGACGAGGCAAACGTGCGTTGGCAGATGAAGCAGTTGATCGAGGGCAGCGAACTCCTGCAGAAGGCGCTGGCAGACGGAAGGTTGACGATGCTCGGCGGTATTTACGACGTCGAGACCGGCGGCGTGCGCTTCCTCGACTGAGCGCGGTGGGGGGAAGGCTTCAAGGGCGAGCGACCGCGCGGCAAAGAAGGTCTAAGGTGGTGCCGTCAGGCCTTCGCGGGCGGGGCGCGTCGCTTTGAGGGCCGAGCCGGGGGGCGGCTTCCGGCCCGGCGGCTGCTCAGTCGTCCGAATCGAGGGACCACTGCGTAAGGAATCGCCGAGGCTTGTTCCTTCGTCCCTCTCGGCGGAGCTGCGGCTCAGCTAAGGAGCCAGCGATGACCAACCAGGAATATCTCCATCTCGCCGACGATTGCCTCGCGCGCGTCGCGCGGTGGCTGGAGGCCTTCGATCCCGACGAGGTCGACTACTCGACCACCGACGGCATGGTGTCGATCGAGTTCCCCGACCGGCGACGCTTCGTGTTGAACCGTCAATCCGGGAACAACCAGATCTGGTTCGCGGCTGGCGTCAGCGCCTGGCACTACAATTGGGACCCCGCTCGCGCGACCTGGCTCGACGACAAGCGGGGCGTCGATCTCTACCTGCAGCTCGCCGAGGTAGTCGCAGAAAAAATCGGTCGCGCCGTCCCGGCGATCTGAAGCGGAGTGCCGCTCAACTCTCGAGCAGTATGCCGCCGTCGACCGGGATGACCACGCCGGTGACATAGGCTCCGGCGCGTGAGGCGAGGTAGATCGCCACGCCCGCCATATCCTCGGGCTCGCCGATCCGCTTGAGCGGACAGCTCTCACGGATCTGATCGCCGAAGTTCTGCAGCGTGGCGGCCATCATCTTGCTCTCGAAGGGGCCGGGTGCGACGGCGTTGACGGTGACGCCCTGACGCGCCAGCCGTCTTGCCAGAGTTTTAGTCAACATATGAACCGCCGCCTTGCTGGCGGAGTAGGCGTAGGTCTCCATCAAAGGAACGTGGATGCCGTCGATCGAGCCGATGTTGATCACGCGTGCGGGGTCTCCGGGTTGTTGGGCCTTCTCCAGCAAGGGTAGGCAGGCGCGCGTCATCGAAAAGATCCCCTTGACGTTCAAAGCCAGCACCTTGTCCCAGGCATCGTCAGGGTATTCGCTGAGTGGAGCCCCCCAATTGGCGCCGGCGTTATTGACCAGCACATCAAGTTTCGACTCGCGTTTCGCGACCTCAGCGGCAAGAGCGCGGCAGCCGGCCTCGGTGCCGAGATCCGCCGTCAACGGGATGCAGCTGCCGAGCTTCGCCAGGCGAGCGGCCGTGGCCTCGACGTCGGCCGTCTTGCGTGACGCGACGTAGACCCGGGCGCCGTTTTCGACGAAGCCCTGCGCGATCATTTCGCCAATGCCACGCGAGCCGCCCGTGACCAGCACGACCTTGCCAGCGACCGAGAAAAGATCCTTCATCCCCATGATGTGTTGCGTCCTTTTTGCTGAGGGGCTGCGGCGGCGCAGCCGGGCGGGTCCATACGCAGCCGATCGTCGGGGTGCCAGAGCGGGAACGCCGCGTGCCGCTGCAATCCCTCCCCCGCAGAGAACCACACGGCCCGGAGTGCGAAGCGCGCCCCGGATCGTCCTTCTGTGGCAAGCCATTGGGTCTCCGTGTAGGCGGAATCGGGGCGGGTCGATTGAATATGAAAGCAGTGCTGTGTCAGAGCGACGGAATCTCGGTGATCGAGAAGCCGGCACCCCTGGGCGAGGGTGTGCTGGTCCGGGTCGCGGCTTGCGGGATTTGTGGCTCGGAGCTTTCGTACCTCAAGCACGGCTTGTCGATGTCGGTTACGCCCGGGCATGAAATCTCGGGCACGCTGAGTGATGGCACGGCGGTGGCGATCGAGCCTCTCCTGCCGTGTGGCGAATGTGAATTTTGTCTGGCGGGCGCGAGACACCTTTGCGTGCGCGGGCCGGGCATGATCGTCGGCATCGCCCACGACGGTGGTATGGCCGAGATGCTGCGTGTGCCCGAATCCTCGCTGGTCCGTTTGCCGGCCGGTCTCGACGTCCGATCGGCCAGCCTGGTCGAGCCGCTGGCCGTGGGAATTCACGGCATGGCGCGTGCACGCCTGCTTCCCGGCGAGCGGGTGCTGATCGTTGGCGGCGGCACGATCGGCCTGCTGGCGGCGGTTGCGGCGCGGGCGCGCGGTGGCGAGGTCGATCTGTTCGTACGTCACGAGGCGCAACGCGAAGCGGCCGCGCAATTGGGCCTGTGTGTGGTCGATCGGGTGGAGGGCACCTGGCCGGTCGTTGTCGATGCCGCCGGCACTCAAAGTGCGCTTGATCTCTGCGCCGCAGCGGTTCGCCCGGGAGGTCGTCTGGTGGCGCTCGCGGTCTATTGGGACGGCCTCAACTTCCCCGATCTGACTTTTGCCTTGCGTGAGGTCGATGTCCTTCCGGCCAGCCTCTATAATAGCCAGGCGGGCGTTCGGGACGTCGATGCCGCGGCAGCCTTGCTGGCCCGCGACCCGCGGATCGGGCGGGCCCTCATCACGCACCGCTTTCCGCTCGATGCGGCGGCAGAAGCTTTTCGTACGGCTGCGGATCGAGGGGCGGGCGCGATCAAGGTCGTGTTGGAGCCCGGCTGAGAAGCCGGTCGAGGGCGCTTCGGCTCACCAATCCTGGCGCCAGGCGACAGGAATCACGTTGTTCTCAAATTGGGGCAGTTTCAAGGGTTGTAGCGCGATGCCACCGCCCTTGGTGACACCGAGGAAGGCGCGCGATTGGCCGTCGCCAAAAGTAACTTTTATTTCGGTCGGGATGCTCGAGCCGATCAGCACGAAGCGGTCGTTGAGCGTGAGCCGTCCCCCTTCGCCAGAGCCGCTGCCGCCTCCGCCGAGAGTGCCGCCCTCGGTACCTGCCAGATCGAGGGTCGGCGCTCCCGAGAGTGGATTGACGGCATAGATCCGGGCGTCGCCGCCACCCGCACAGGGGTCGGTGTTCGGCGTGAAGGTCGTGAAGATCAGATTGAAGTAGACGCTTGGATCCGAAAGCACCTTCTCGCCGGTGCCGCCGAGCGTCATGTACCAACCCTTCTTCGCCGCGATCTGGCCCAGCAATGCTGTTTCTTCGGCCGTGTCGGGCTGCACGATCTGGCTGGTGATATCGAGCAACTGCCCCTCGACGATATCGTTGGTGCCATCGTCACGCACGCCGTAGAAGCGGTCGACGATATCGGTCCGCATCGGATTCGCCCTATCGCCGGTGCCGAAGTAGACCGTCACCGAGCCGGCGTTGAGGACCGCATCGGGCTGGGTGAAGATCCGTCGCCCGGCGGGCGTCTGGAAAAGTTTCTCGACAGTGGAATCGAAGTTCAGTCGCCAGAGGTTGCCGCCGATATCGCCGAGGTAGCCGCGATCGAAGACACCATCGCCATTGACATCGAAAAGGAGTGGATCTCCAGCCACCGGGTAGGTCATCCCGGCGGGTTTCGGCAAGGGCAGAGGCGCGCCCGTCAGCAGATCAACCATGTAAATGGCATCGCCCATGCCTTGCGCGACTGGCGTCGCCTGGTTCGGATCGTCGAAGGAGGGATCGTAACCACCTCCGAAGACGGCGACATCGACGGCCGTGCCACCCTGTGCGAATTTCTTGAGCCCGGGTGTGGACCACGACTGGCCCAGGTCGGAGAAGCCGGCCGTTTGATTATTGATCCGCCAGAGGAGTTTTGGTGCCGTTCGGCTGGTCACGTCGAGCGCATAATAGGCTCGACCGCCACCGCGTAGGCCGAAGACCACGATGCGCCTGCCATCGGCGAGCGTGCGCAGGCGCGGTGTGCCGTCGGCGAAGAAGGGGTGACCGCCGCTTTGGCCCGGGGCCAGCTTGTACAACTCGGGCAGAATATCGGGTGGGACGAAGGCCCAGAGCTCGGCGCCGGTGACGTCGTCGAAGGCGTGCAGCATGCCGTCGTTGGAGCCGACCAGGATGACCGCCGGTTGCGAGGGGTACTCCATGATCAAGGGGATCGAATGGACAATATCGCCCAGCACCCAGGGGCGTTTCTCGGCCTTGTTCGAGTCGGAATCGGCGTCGTAGCCATCGAAGCCGTACATGAAATCGATCAGCTCGTCCCGGTCCTCGGGTTGGACAAGGGCACTTGTCAAGCCAAGTGTAGTGTTGGTGATGCCCGTATTGGCCTTGCTGAAGGCGTGTTGCGGTTGCGTCAGGTCGACCCCGCCCAGATTGCCAGTCGCCGTGCCCAGCCAGGTGTAGATCTTCCGCAGCGAGAGATCGCTGGCGAGAAGAACGCCACCGACGCCGCCCGAGGTGACGGTGGCTCCCGAGGGTCCGCCCGATGCGGCGTCCCAGAAAGATTCTGCGGTCGCCAGGATCGTGCCGTCGGTTGTGCTGGCGGCACCCGTGTCGCCGATGGTGCAGAGCGGGCTTGATGCGTTGCAAATGGCGCCAGTTGTGGTGTTGAGTGCGTATTTTTTAATATTGCCAGGCCAGTTCTGGCCGTTCTCGGTCGGTGCGAAAAGAGCAATATACATGCGGTCGCCCGAGAGCGTGCGGTTGGTCTGACTGACCGGCACGACTGGCGCCACGAAGGACTGGGCATCGCTGCGGATCATGTTCAGGATCTCGCGCAAGGCATCGTCGAGATCGGTCGGAGTCAGTGCCGAAATGCATTGGCCGCCGCCATACTTTTCAGTGGCCCGCCAGAGCAGCGAACCCGCTCCCGGTGATGTATCGCCAGCGGCGGGCTCCTCGCAATAATTGATGCCAAAGGAAACGCCGTAGAGCTTGAGTGGCTGGTTTTTTGGATTGCCGAGGGGGAACGAGCCACGGATTTTGAGCATCGCGTCGTCCAGGTAGTCCGAGCCGCAATTGAAAGTGTCGCCGCTAAGAGCCGACCAGTTCGCGCTGGCGGGATTTTCCTTGCCATCGCCGTTGAGGTCGCCGGGATTGCCGACGAACGATTTGACGCGGCTGAAGGGGCAGGCGGTCTCGGGCGAAACCAGGTAGTCGGCTTCGCCTTCCGGCACGCCGTCGGTCACCATGATGAGATAGTTGCGCTGGCAGGTGTGCTGCACGGGCGAGGTCGAGAAACCGGGCGCCGTCACCTGGCCGTTGAAATATTCCAGGCGTCGATCAGGCGGTGCACGGTGGGCGTGCCACCACCGGCGTTCAGTCCGCCGATCGAACTGATGAACTGGGTTTTGCTCTGGGGGTCGAGGTCCATCACCGGGCGAACAAAGACTGCATCGTTGACGTGCCAGCTCGTCACCCAGGAGGCGCTGCCGTAGTTGGCGCTGCCGTAATTCAGGTTCTGGGGGTCAAAGACCATCAGGCCCCAGCGAATCGCGTCGTTATCCGGGTTGTTGACGGTCGAAATGATGGCGCTTTTGGCGATGCCGAGCTGGTTCTGCGGCATGCAGTCGTTGCCGGTGCCGGGGCATTGCGCCAATGACGTGCAGGTATCGAAAGGCGCCAGCTTGCAGTACTTCGGCGGGTTGGTTTCCCAGTTGCGGCGGTTGCCTTTTTTGCGGCGACTTTCGCGATCGTCGATATCGTCACCAAAGGTGGGCAGTTGGTCGACAAAACTGGCGACGCAGGCACTCTGGTCAATCACCCAGCTTGTCTGGGTTCTGCTGCAGGTGCAGTTGGCCGCGACGTTGCCTCCGGAAATAACGCCTTTGTTGGCGCAACGTGTGTAGACCGTCGGCGGATCAGAGGCTCCAGCGTAGACGATCAGCGGCCATGGGCTGTAGGGCGAATTCCCCATGCTTCCCGAATTGTCGAAAATGACCAGAACATTTGGCGGAACCTGGTTGCCGGTGAAGATGTCGGTATCGACCGCGCGTACCGGAACGGGCCAGGCGAGGGCCGCGAGCACCAAAGACAGAGCCTTCGCCAGGGCAAGCCACCGGCCTTGATTCGAGAACTGCATCCGCACCGCCACCCTCCGCCACCCACGCCGCTCCCCAAACACTCTCATTCAGAGAGCGCCTTGCTGTGCAAAGAGCAAGGTCGGTGCCGAAATCGCGTCGAGAGCCTTGTGCCGCGGCGAGGCGAGTTTTCGGCTCTCTGCGGAAAGCAGAGCGGCTCGCGCTTCGACACGCGTCGCCAACGGGTGGCAAACTTTCGCCGGGCGTCGTGATCGCGACACCTTGGCGGCAGGGCCGGACTCCCGCGCGCCTGTCTGGCTCAGGTCCTGGGCGAAGGGGTCGCCGCCGTTGGTGCGGGGCGCGCACCGACGGAATCAAGAGCTTGCAGCGGAAGACCCTGGGCGCGGCGGCTGCCGCCGTCAGCCCGGGCGCGAGGCTGAACTTCCGTGCGCCTGCCGCCGGGGGAGGGTACCAACCGGGATGAATATGCGCGGCGATCAAGGCGAGAAGACTTCGGCGGAGAAGCCCGATGCCGGCCGTCGTCGGCGCCTTGCTTTGGCCTGGGGCACGCTCGCAGTGAATCTCGTCGTGATTCTGTGGGGGGCCTTCGTTCGGGCGACGGGTTCTGGCGCGGGCTGCGGCAGCCATTGGCCGCTCTGCAACGGTGAGATCGTGCCGCGCGCCCCAGCCCTGGCGACAGTGATTGAATTCGGCCATCGCCTTTCAAGCGGCTTGGCTCTGTTGCTGGTCGTTGGACTGGTCGTGGCCGCGCGTGGGCTGCCTCGGGGTGCGCTCTACCGGAAGGCAGCCTGGGTGACGCTTGGGCTGATGCTGAGCGAGGCCTTGATCGGTGCGGGCCTGGTGCTGCTTGAATATGTGGCCGACGATCTCTCGCTGGCGCGTGGCTGGTGGATGTCGGCACATCTCATCAATACCTTTTTACTGGTGGCGGCCCTGACGCTCTCGGCTTTCTTCGCCGGACGAACAGATTCCGGGCAGACGGCAGGGCAGAGATCGAATGCGAGTGCTCCGTCGGCTGATTCGACTCGACAGGTCGGCGTCGCTATCCTGGCTCTGGGCGCAGTCCTAATGCTTGGCGTGAGTGGAGCGATCACGGCGCTTGGGGACACTCTCTTTCCGGTGACGACCCTCGAGGAAGGTCGAGCGCTCACGTTTTCGCCGGATGCACATCTCTTCGTCCGCTTGCGCGTCTGGCATCCAATACTGGCCTGCGTCGTGGGTGTGATCGTCGTCTTGTCGGCGCGCGTGCTTGCTTGGCGGGCCACGGACCCTCTGGCCAGCCGTTTTGCTAATTTTCTGGTTGTGACGTATGTTTTCCAACTCCTTGTCGGGCTTCTTAATGTGCGTCTGCTGGCTCCGGTTTGGATCCAACTCCTGCACCTCTTGCTGGCCGATCTCATCTGGATTCTCCTGGTGTTGCTGGTGGCGCGGGTGTTCTGGCCAGCAACTGGGGCTCCGGGGTCTTCGCTGGAGCGAGCTTGATCGGTCTAGATTTTGGCACGACAAACAGCGCGGTGGCACGGTGCGGTCCCGGTGACGCGATACGATTCGCCAGATTCGAGACTCTTCATACCCCCGAGGCGGGCGATGCCGCGGGCGACGGCAGAACCTCAACTTTTCGCTCTGTCCTCCATTTTTCGGCCGAACAGCGCTTGCCCGGTGCCGCGCCCATACCCTGGGCTGGGCCGCGCGGGCTTGGGGCCTATCTCGACGAGGGCGCCGGTCGTCTGTTGCAATCTCTGAAAAGCCATCTTGGCAGCCGGAGCCTGCGCGAGACCTTCGTGCACGGCCACCGTTTCGAGGTCGAGGATCTGATCGCCGTCATCCTCCGTGATTTACGGACGGCGGCGATCGAACAACTCGGCGATTCGGGCGAGGCTGTGCTGCTTGGGCGCCCGGTGCATTTCGTGCACGGCACCGACGTCGGTAGCGATTTGGAACTCGATGCGTTCGCCGAAGGCCGACTCATCGAGGCGGCCCACCGTGCGGGTTTCTCGCGCGTCGAGGTGGAATTGGAGCCGCTCGCGGCGGCGGCCGAGGTCGAATCAAGCCTCAGTCGCGATGAATTGGTGCTGATCGGTGATTTCGGCGGCGGCACCAGTGATTTTTGTCTGATTCGCCTTGGCCCTGGGCAGCTCTCGCGGCGCGATCGCCGCGAGAGCGTGGTCGCGGTGGCGGGAGTGCCGCGCGCGGGCGATGCGCTTGACGGCCGGATCGTGCGCTCGGTGGTGGCGCCGGCGCTGGGCGCGGGTCGCGAAATGCTCTCGGCTTCGGGGCAGGTATCGGGACTTCCCCAATGGGTCTACCGCAGCCTGGAACGCTGGGAAGAGCTTTCCCTGCTGGGCGAGCCGCGTCGTCTCGAGGCTTTGCACCGGCTGCTGGAGCAGGAGGAGCGACAGGCGCGCGAATCGGGCGGGCGCTCGCATCGCTTTGTCGAAAGCATTGTTTTCCTGGTAAAGAACGATCTCGGGCACCTGCTCTCGCGTGAGGTTGAGCGAGCCAAGATCGAGCTCTCGCAGGTGCACGAGACCCGGCTTTGCTTCGATGCCTTGCCACGGCGTCTGCGTGGCAGCTTCACCCGCGAAGCCTTCGAGCAGTGGATTGCGGCGGACATCGAACTGCTCTCGGTTGCGCTCGATGAGCTTCTTGAGCGCGGCGGTGTTGCCGCCGAGTCCATCGACCGGGTCTTCCTGACCGGCGGCACCTCTCTCGTGCCCTGCGTCCGCGCCCTTTTCGAGGATCGGTTTGGTGCGGAGCGGCTGCGCTCGGGCGGTGAATTGACCAGCGTCGCCAGCGGTCTCGCCAGGCTGGCCGCAGAGCGCGAAGCCGCGCGGTCTGATTGAGCCGGGGCCGGCACGGCGGCAGCGCGCCAAAAGTTGCACCTTCTCCGGGGAGAGGGCTGGCGAGTACGCGACGGGCCGCCGCACCGCCGACGGGCCGCAGGGCGCAGCGCGGCGCGGCTCAGGGGAGAGCTGTCGGGCTGCCGCGTCGCCGCCGTAATTCGGATCGGCTGCGACGCGGCGGGCGCTCGCGCAAGCCGGTGAGTTCCAGAATTTCTGATTTTTGCGCTTCAACCGCCAACATCCCCGCCTCGATCGCCACCGCGGCCCGATCGAAGTCGAGCAGGCGAATCCCCGCGAGGCCCGGCTCAAGCAGTAAATCAGGAGGATCGCCGCCCATGCGACTGCGCGTGATCCGATCCTGCATGACATTGAGGGCGCCTGCGATGGAATCGAAAAAACCGGGTGGTTTGCGCTCGTCGCGGTCTCGTTCCCGACTGGCGAAAAGGGCTCGCGCCGGCGCCTCGAGTCTGGTGCGGAGCTTGTCGGGAAGCCGCGCCAGCACTTCATCCACGCTTGGCGTTTCGACCGCAGGGGCGCGGAGCAGGCGGTTGCGGCCTTCCAGATCGCCACTCAGGTTCACCGCCAGCACGATTTCGGCACCGAGCGCACGACAGAGCGAGATCGGTACGGGGTTGACCAGCGCCCCATCGACCAGCCAACGGCCGCCCAGCTGAACCGGGGCAAAGAGTCCCGGCATCGAGATCGAAGCCCGGACCGCGTCCTGCAAAGATCCTTTGGTAAACCAGATCTCGCGGCCGGTATCGAAATCAGTGGCGATACAGCCGTAGGGATGCTCGAGGTCTTCGATGGCGACATCGCCGATCGTTTTGGCGAGTGCGTCCAGGATGCGCGGGCCGCCGAGGAAGCCACCGCGACCTGCGGCCGGGTTGGCGAGCCGCAGCACCTCGAGCTTGGTGACGCCACGCGCCCAGGTCTCGATCTGATCCAGCCGAGCCGCAGCCCAGGCCGCACCGACGAGGGCGCCGATCGAAGTCCCGGCGACGACATCTGGCTTGACGCCGATCGCAGCCAGGCCGCGCAGCACGCCGATATGGGCCAGTCCCCGTGCCGAGCCGCTGCCCAGCGCGAGTCCGATGCGGGGCCTTTGTCGTGTGGCCTCCGGAGAGGTGATTGCGCCGCGTCGTGCCACTGCCGGCAGGCTATCAGCTTGCGAACAGGGGTACGAGCAACGTGCCTCGTCGGCGTTCAGCGCTGGTCGTGTGGCGCAGCAGGAGAGAACTGGAGACGAGCGCGACTTTGGGCAGATAACTCGCCTGGGCGAGGGTTTTGCAAGACACGCGCAGGTGTGGGACGACATGATTCTATGAGTATCAATCCAAACACGGCCGCGGTCGCCCTTGCCGTTGCTTTGGTGATCGCTTGCGCCGGCTGCGGCTCGAACGGGACCGGCTCGACGCCTCCGATGCAGGTGATCAGCACGGATCCGTATGACAACACCGACACCTGGCACGCCACCGAGGTTGAGTCGGATTCCTTCGCCTATGGCGGCACGATCGTCGCCACCTTCCAGGCCGGTCGGGCGAGCAATGGTGGCGCGTCCAACATTGGCTGGGCTCGTTCGGCCGACGGGGGCGTCACGTGGAGCCACGGGTTCTTGTCCGGGCTCACCCGGATCGCAGGCGGCATGTATGACCGCGTCACCGATTCGGTCGTCGCCTACGACGCCTTCCATGATGTGTGGATGATCTCTTCGATCGGGTTTGACATCATCGACTCTCGCGTCGGTCCGCCCGCCGAACTCTTTGTTTCGCGTTCAACCGACGGCGGGCGAACCTGGCAGAACCCGATCTCGCTGGAGCGGCGCCTCACCCAACCCATACAAGATAAAAACTGGACTGTCTGCGACAACCACCCTGCCAGTCCCTTCTATGGCCACTGCTACACGCAGTATAGCGACCCTTCCTCGACCCCAGATGGGTATCCGCTGGTCATGCGCGTACAAACTTCGACCGATGGCGGCTTGACGTGGGGGCCGGCCCTCGGCGTGGACGTTGAGCAGTACGGGGGTGGCGGCCAGCCGGTCGTGCAGCCCAGCGGCAACGTGGTCGTGCCCTTCGAACAACTCTCGAGGGAGGACCAGAGCTTCGATGCGATGGCATCCTTCCGCTCGACCGACGGCGGTCTCAGCTGGGGCGACACCGTGCAGATCGCGCCCGTGCGCGTCGCCTATCGAGCGCAGAATGATATTCGCCTGGGCGTCCTGCCGAGCGCGACAGTAGATGATAATGGCAGGGTTTATGTCGTCTGGAACGATTGTCAGTTCGAGTCCGGCTGTGCAGCAAACGACGTGGTGCTGAGCAGCTCGATCGATGGCCTGAACTGGACGCCGCCCGCGCGGGTCCCGGTGAACCCCGTCGGATCGGGCCGATCGCAGATGCTTCCCGCGATCGAGGTGAAGCCGGGCACGTCGGGCGAGAGCGCGCACCTGGCGCTGGTGACCTATTACCTCGATGACGCTCAATGCAGCACGGATCGGTGCTGGCTTCGTGCGGCCTATCTCTCGTCAATCAACGGAGGCCAGAGCTGGAGCACGAAGACGCACCTGGGTTCGCCGATGCGCCTGCCGTGGTTCCCCAACACGTCTTCTGGCCGTATGTTCGGCGATTATATGGCCATCTCGTTCGCGCTCGATGGCATGGCGGTACCGATCATCCCGCTGGCCCGACCGCCGATCGGTTCGGTCATGGATGTCACGATGCAGGCGACCCGCCTTCCCGTGACCGGTGGGACGCAGCGCTGAGGGTTTTCCCGCAGGATAAGGAGCACCTCAGACCGAGGTGCCTGCCTGGGTTCCTCTCGTCAAGTCCCCAGGTGTATTCGTGAAATTTCCGGGCTAGGCTGCTCAACGTGCTGCCCGACCCACTGCGCTTGACCCTGGGCTTCGTCCTCTGTGCGGCTCTCTTCACCGCGCTTGAGCGGATCTGGGCGTCGGTCGAGCGTCCGCGGCGCTCGTGGCGCGAACTCCGAACCGATCTGATCTACTGGTTTTTTACTCCACTGGTGTCGCGCAGCCTGACGCGACTGGCGATTGCATTGGCGTTGGTGGCCACCGCACTTCTGCTCGGTGTGCCGGCCGATCGTGACAAGCTCTTGCAAGCTCTGGAACCCGGCGGCCCGGTGGCGGCACAACCGGGTTGGCTGCAGGCGATCGAATTGCTCCTGCTCGCGGATTTCATGGGTTACCTGAGCCATCGACTCTTGCATGGGCGATATCTCTGGCCGATCCACGCCGTGCACCATTCGTCGCGCAGCCTCGATTGGTTGGCCGCCGTGCGGGTGCATCCGCTGAACGATGCTTTCGGGCGTGTGCTGCAGGCGGTCCCGCTGGTCTTTCTCGGCTTCGACGCCACGCTGATCACCGTCCTGATCCCGGTGTTCACATTCTGGCCGATTCTCGTCCACGCCAACCTGCCGTGGCGCTTCGGTCCGCTGCGCTTCGTCATTGCCAGCCCGGCTTTCCATCGCTGGCACCACGCACTCGAGGAAGATGGCCTGAACCGGAATTTTGCAGGACTCTTCCCTTTTATTGATCTTGTCTGCGGAACCTACCATCTTCCGTCGCATCAGCCGAGCCGTTTCGGGACACCCGACGCGACTGTGCCCGAGGGTCTTCTGGCGCAGCTCGCATGGCCGTTTCGCCGACGGTCTGGCTACGGTGCGTCGCCTGCCGTCTGAAGGTCTAGCGTGCGCCCGTCGTCCACCTGGCACTCGCCGCTTGCACCATCGGCGAGCTTCGCGTCGGGCTCGGGCAGAGCGAATCGACAGCGCATGGCCGAGCCCCGATCGCCGTAAAGCGTTGCAATGATGCGTCCGTAATAGTTCTGGAGGAAGGTGGCGAAGCCTTCGCCCTCGACCCACGGCGTTCCGAATCGACCCCATTGGTTCCAGTAGGGTTGCCAGGGCTTCCAGCCGCCCCAGCCCGCGGCCAGTCGGTCGGGCGTGGTCAGAAGTCCGATGCGGGTGAATTTGCCGCTGAAGTGTTCGCCGTCGGGCAAGGTCAAGGATAGGGTGCCGTTGTCGCCACCCCAATCACTTTGCCACTCGGCGGTGGCCGGCCTGGCGCGGCCGCCTCCGTCCTGAGGCAGCCGCGCGGTGAACCGTCCGTGGGTGGCGCAGCCTGCAAGGCTTGTCACTAGAGCAAGCGCCAAGGCGATGCCCCGCCGCGGCGTCGCTGCCGTTTCCCGGTAGGAGGGCCAGGCCCGAGCGCCAGTCTCTGCCGTTGGGCCGCGCTCACGCGTCTCCCAGTCCGCTTTGCGCGACGACCGCTCCTGGCTGGCTTGCGGCATCCCATTGGCTGCTACTGCCAGCGCGTCCCCGCGGCAAGCGCAGAGCCGCCGACTGGATGGGCTGGTCGCCGGTGTCGAGACGGCGGTGTAGGACGGGTCGGTGGTTTCGAGATCAAGATCGAAGCGCGCCTGGTGCGACCTCCTTCGGGCAATCAAGAGTGTGGCAATCGGGCTGGCTCTCTCAAGCCCTGGTGCCTGTGCAGCTCCAAAAGAGTTTGTGACGGCTCCGGCGGCCTACACGGTCGAGCCGGGCGGGGAATTTGAAATTCAGCTACCCGCCACCGCAGGCACAGGATTCGTCTGGGAACTGGCGAGCGAGCCTGATCCGGCAATTGTCAAGCTTGTCCGCCATGAGGCCGCACGCGCTGACGAGGCCGAGGGCCGCGTCGGTGGCCCCGTTCTCAGCGTATTTCTGTTTCGCGGGATTGCGCCGGGCCGCACGAGACTCAGCCTGGTCTATCGACGGCCCTTCGAAGCGGAGGTGGGGCCGGCTCGCAGGGCGGATTATTCGGTGTTGGTCCAGCCGCCATGAAGCGCGGTCGTGCTTCGGCTCCGGGCGAGCGTTGCCGAACGACTCTGCGCGCGACGGGCGTCGTCGAGCACGATATTCGTCTGGTCTTTGCGCCCTACCGGGCCTGTCCGCTGGGCGCGCATATCGACCATCAGGGTGGAATAGTGCTCGGGCAGGCGACTGCGGCGGGTACACACCTTGCCTTTGCTCCGGCTTCCGGAGCCGCGTGCCGACCGGCAGTTTGAACTACCCGCTTGAGGCCCGCTTCGAGGCCGGCTCTGCCTTGAGGCCCGCCGAGCCGCCCCGGGGCCGGCTATGCCTCGGCCGCGAGTCGGATCGTCGGGGAGCGAATCGTTGGCCCGATGCGTGGACTGGACGCCGTCGTGCACGGTGAGTTGCGTGGCGGCGGTCTCGGTTCGTCGGCTTCCGTGTTGCTCGGTTGGCGCCTTGCGTCTGGCGCCGTCAATGATCTGACCTTTACCGCAGCGGAACTCATCCGCAGTGTGCGGCGGGCTGAAATCGAAAGCGTTTGAGTCAAGCTTGGGATACTCGATCCAGCCTCGATTGTCTGGGCGCGGCGTGGGTACCTGCTGGCGATCGATGCGGCTGCCGAGACCTGGCGGGCCGGGCAGCAGGCGGCCCGGCCACCGATTCAGATTCTCGACGAGGGCGCGAGCAACGACGCGGTGCGGTGCGGTGCGGGCTCGCGGGCGAATGGTTTGCCCGCCGGTCTATCTCTTCGAAAGTCAAGCGCTTTGCGAATTGCCGGCGTTCCTTGCGGCGGCCGCAGATACCGACGCGCCGGGCGATTTCATCCGCTGGCTTGCCGAGCGGGGGTTGGTTCATGCCCATCGGATGCGGGGCGAGCGCTTCGACGTTGGCAACCCCGAGGCGTATGCCGCCGCGGCGGCCTGGCTCGTTGCCCACGAGAGATGAAGCGCTCGTTTGCAAGGAGACAAGCGTTGCCATAGCAGCCACCCATTGTTGGCACGGGTGTTTGCGTTGGTCGGTGCGGCCCGATGCGACAAGCCAACAGGATTGCAGAGCGGCAACGAGACGAGGACGTTTTCCTTTGAGCGAACGAAACCAGATCCGGATCGATGACCTGCGTGAGCCCCGTCTCAGCGAGATGCAGACCGCCGCGCTGAACTATGCCGCCGGCCTCAAGATTTGTTTCGACGAAGACGATGTGCTTGCCGAAGCGATGAGTCGCAGCGGTCTCTCCGACTTCGGTTCTGCCGCCTTCCGACCACGTTTGCGGGCGCAACTCGGCGCGATCGAAGCCGATACCGGGCTGACCGGGCTGGGGCGGCTCATCCTGCGACGCCGTATGGTCGGCCTGCTGGTCGCGCGGCTCCGCTTCGAGGATTTTCTGCGCCACCATCCCGAAGCGCTTGAGGTGGAGCTTGAGCCGCCGATCATCGTCGTCGGCCTGCCGCGTTCGGGTACGACGCATCTTGTCAATCTGATCGCCGCGGACCAACGTTTTCGGGCGCTCCCCTGGTGGGAATGTCAGGAACCGTTTCCGGGACGCGGCGATGGCCCCGGTCCCGATGGCGTCGATCCACGTTTCCAGAGGGCCCTGGCGAGCTATGAAGCCGAAAGCTCGATGGCACCGGTGACCCGCGCCATGCACGATCGGCGACCCGACGCGATCGAAGAGGAATGCGAACTGCTCGATCTGGATTTCGCGGGCTATACGCTCGAATGGCACGCACGCGTTCCCGGCTGGCGCGATTTCTATTTTGGAATCGACCAGGACGCCTCATACGCCTATCTGGTGCGGATCCTGAAAGCGCTCACCTTTCTGCGCGGACCACGGCGCTGGGTGCTGAAGACGCCGCAACACCTGGAACAACTCGGTCCGCTGACCAGAACCTTCCCCGAGGCCACGTTGGCCTTCACACTGCGCGACCCCGTGGCGGTGCTGCAGTCGGCGATGACCATGCTCGGCTATGGC
>VFKT01000023.1 GCA_009885395.1 Deltaproteobacteria bacterium
GATGGCGCTCGAGCATTTCAGGCGGGGCCATGGCGCGGACCCCCTCGGTGAGACAAATATCGGGGGCGAGCGCATTGACCCTGATCTTTGCCGGGGCCAATTCAAGCGCGATCGTGCGGGTGAACCCCACCACGGCAGCCTTGCAAGCCGCGTAGACGGCGAAGCGGGGTGCGGCGCGGATGCCCTCGATCGACACGACGTTGATGATCGAACCGCCACCGCGCCCCTCAAGCAAGGGCGCCACCAATTGCGTCGCATGGAGCACCGAGCGCAGGTTGAGATCGATCAAGGCCTCCCAACCCCGCTCTCGCGTCTCGACGAACTCGGCTGCAAAAGTCCCGCCGACGTTATTGACGAGCACATCGATCCCGCCAAAAGCATCGACTGTCGCGGCCAGGGCCTGCGCGACCGCCGCGCGCTGGCGCACATCGACGAGGACGGCGAGCGCCTGCCCGCCCTCGCGCTCGATCGCGGCGCACGCCTTTTCTGCGGCCTCTCCGTCAAGATCAAAAATAGCAACCTTCGCGCCATGCCGGGCGAAGGCTTCCGCCACGGCCCGCCCAATCCCCTGCCCGGCGCCCGTCACCACCCCAACCCTACCCTCAAGAAGACGGCCGGGATGAGACTTCAGTGCATCTTGCTGCGAAACCATGCTCGGTCGTGCTTGTCTCCCGGCGACTCGCGCCGCGCAACCAGACCCGACCCACTCCGACCCAGGACCAGGTGGGTGGCCCGCCGGCAGGATCGTCACCATGCACCGCGTCATTCAGATTCGGTGCCACCTCCCGGCTGTTTCCGGCCCGGATGCGCGCCAAATTCGCCCAAAGGTCGCGATTTTTTCTCCAAAACGTGGTCTCGCCCTTGCATCGGGGCCTTCCCAACGGCAAGAAGGGCTCGGCACGGGCTCCGTCCCGGACCGCGCGGCCCGGGACGTCGGAGACGCACCTGCCGCGGGGGGAGGACGACGTTGAAGGAGCCGCAGAGGGGCAACCCGGGATCAGCCCGGAACGTAGGCAGGACGGGTTCGGTCCCGGCCACGGGCAACGTGGGCACAAACCGTGCGAAGGCCGGCGACGCCGACGGAACTCTGAAGCATTCCGCCAAAAGCCCTGCGGTTCAGGGCAAGTCCGTTCAACCTGCGAAGACCGGGGAACGCGAGCCTGCCGCCCCCTCAAGCACGAAGCTGAAGACCAAATCCAGGGCAGCGGCCAAGCCGTCAACCCCGCCTGCTGCAGCCCAACCCATGCCCACGGACAAAAGACCCACCACGGCCGCCGCTCCCAA
>VFKT01000284.1 GCA_009885395.1 Deltaproteobacteria bacterium
CGGGCGCTCCCGCCAGCCAGTCGGTATGGCATCCGACGCAGGCTGCCCCACCGCCGCTGGTACAGCGACCGTCCTGGGCGCGCTGAGTCAATTCTACGGTTGCGGTGATGCCAGCAACGCCAGCAACGACGGCAATGCTGTCGAGGGCTATATTCTGCCCGCCGCCGAGGCCGTGGGAGAGATGCTCGCCCGACTTCCGCCGATCCCTTTCGTCGTGGCCGGATTTGTTCCGGATCCGGGATGTGCCCGACTACTCGGCGCATCCGGAACTTGAGCCAGCGATCCTGCTCAGCGGTCGGGAGATATTCGAGCATTATGCCGCCGATATGGAGCGACACTTGGCTGCGATCGGCGCCGAGCGGGTGTTTCTGGCCAACGGCGGAAGCTGCTTGATCGGTCCGCTTGCGGAGCGTTGGGACGTGGTGCAGTTGGTGCGTTTTCCCCAGCCCCAGGCGTTTCTGGCGTGGCGTCAAATCAGGAAATGATCGAGGGTCTGCGGCATCGCTTCGCGATGCTGGAAGACTCCCGCGTGTTTCCGATGGCCGAGCGCCAGCTGCCGTAGCGGCGCCCGCTCCGGCAGCCGGCACGTCGTTTCAGAACGGGATCTCGTCGTCCGCCGGGCCGCCGCCGAAATCGCCCGCGGCCGGCTCGTCGCCGCCCATCGGCTCGTCGCGTCGCCCGCCACCACCAGCGCCACCGCCAGCACCGGCGCCGTCGCGACTGCCGAGGAAGCGCACGTCGCGCGCTTCGATTTCAGTGATCGAGCGTTCGACCCCGCTCTTGTCTTCGTATTTTCGGGTGCGGATCTCGCCTTCGATGAAGACCTCGCGGCCCTTCGCGAGGTATTTCTGGCAGGTTTCGGCCTGCGGACCCCAGACCACGATACGGTGCCATTCGGTCCGGGTCTGGCGCTCGCCCGATGTTTTATCCTTCCAGACCGAGTCCGTGGCGATGCTGAAGTTCGCCACCGGACGGCCCGAGGGTGTGTATTTGAGCTCGGGATCGCGCCCGAGACGACCGATGAGAATAGCTTTATTGACCGACGACATGATGACTCCCCTTTTGCAGCCACGGCGTTACCTCTGTTCCGCCTTCTGGGCAACGGTTTACCCCGGCCGCGGCGGATATGCCTTGTCCCACGGCGCAAGAAAACCACGCATCTGAACCTCGCCGCCCGCCTCTCCCGGCCACGCCGCATCGACTTCAGGTGGCTCGCGCGACTGGCATCCGACGCCGGACGCGGGGCCGCTTCCCCCGGCCACCACGCGTTGACTTCAGGAGGGCGGCGGCCTAGCGTCTAACGCGGTGCTGGTGCCGCGCGGGGTCGCGGCAGGTTGTGGGGGAGGGGCTGCAGTGGCGGAAGCTTTGCGGATCATACCGCTCGGCGGGCTCGGCGAAATCGGGCTCAATATGATGGTCATCGAGTCCGGCGGGGCCGCGATTGCGATCGATTGCGGCGTGCTTTTTCCGGAGCGACCTGGGCTCGGGATTGACCTCCTGCTGCCCGACGTCTCCTACATCGAGAGCCACCCCGGCATGCTGAAGGCGGTTGTGCTGACGCACGGCCACGAAGACCATATCGGGGCGCTGCCGCGACTGCTGCGCAAATTGGAGGTCCCGATTTTCGGGCCGCGACTCGCGATCGAGTTGGTGCGCGAGAAGCTGCGCCGCAACGGACTGACGGGCAGCCTCGAGGTGCTCGACCCCGGTTCCGAAATCAAGGTCGGGCCCTTCACGGTCGAGGCGATCCACATCACTCATTCCATCGTCGATGCCTGTGCGCTCGCGATCGGTACGCCGCAGGGCATGATCATCCACAGCGGTGATTTCAAGCTTGATCCCGATCCGCTGGACGGGCGCCTCGCCGATACCGATCGCATCGGCGAACTCGCCCGGCGCGGGGTGTTGCTGCTGCTCTCGGATTCGACCAACGTCGAGAGCGAAGGCAGTTCTGCTTCCGAAAGCACCGTTGGCCCGCGCATCGCCGAGTTGCTCCGCACCACGACGGGCCGCGCCTATATCACCACCTTCTCGTCCCATCTGCACCGTCTGCAACAGGTGATTGACGCAAGTCAGTCGTGCGGCCGGGAAGTGGTCGTGGCCGGCCGTGGCCTCGAAGACTCGACCCGACTCGCCACCAGCCTCGGCTATCTCAAGCTGCCGCGCCACGGCCTGCTCGGCACCGATCAGCTCGAAGCGCTGCCGCGTGGCGCGACGACCGTGGTGATTTCGGGCTCGCAAGGCGAACCCAATTCGGCCCTGAACCGACTTTCCGAGGGCCAGTTCCGCGGGCTCGACGTGGCACCCGGCGATGGCGTGATCTTCTCGTCGCGCACCATCCCCGGCAATGAACGCCCGGTACACGCGCTCCTCAACCGGCTGTCGAAGCGCGGCGCCGAAATCCATCGCGGCGAACGCGATCATGTCCATGTTTCGGGCCATGCCCATCGCGAGGAACTCCGCACCCTGATCACCTTGGTCAAGCCGCGCTATTTCGTGCCGATCCACGGCGAGTATCGCCACCTGGCCGAACACCGGCGGCTGGCGGTCGAGTCGGGCATGGATGGCGGTGCCTGTTTCGTCCTCGAGGACGGCGACGTGCTGGAAATCGAAGGCAAGAGCGTCAAGCGCGGGGAACGCGTGGTTGCCGGCAGGGTGGCGGTGGATGGCACGGGTGAAGGCGACGTCGGGCCCGAGATCCTGCGTGAACGTCGCCATTTGTCGGAGGACGGCATCGTGATCGCGGTGCTGGCGATTCATGCCCAGACCGGCGAACTCACCTCGGGACCGGAATTGATCATGCGCGGCGTGGTCGGCGAAGCGAACGAGGCCGCGGTGCGCGAAGAAGCGCGGCAGGTGGTGCTGGCAAGCCTGCGCGGTCTGACGCCGGAATCGCGCGCCGATCTGGTCGAGGCCGAGGATGGCATGCGGCGCGCCCTCAAGCGCTATTTTTCTCGCACGCTCGGCCGCCGGCCGCTGATCGTGCCACACGTTTTCGAGATGTGAGGGCCAAGTGGCGACCCGAAACCGCGCACGACGGATCGAAGCGGCGACTTCCAGCGCACTCGGACGCGAGGCCGTGGGAGTCGGGCTGGGGGTGCTGGCCCTATTGATCGGGCTGGCCCTCATTTCCTACGAGCCGCTCGGCCGGTCGAATCTGGTCGGGCCCTTTGGCGCTGCTCTCGCTGATGTGCTGGTTCAGGCGATGGGCCTCGCTGCCTTTGTGGTGCCGCTGGGCGTGCTGGGCTGGGCGGTGGCGGTGTTCAGCGGGGTGGCCCCTGAAATCGGCCCTCTGCGCGGGACTTCGATCTTTGCGGCCCTGTTGGCCAGTGCTGTCGCGGTTCATCTGGCGATTGGGAGCTGGAACGGACTCGAGGCCGGTGGCATGATCGGCGGCTTCCTCAGCGCGGTGCTCTCGGACGGACTCGGGCGCACCGGCGCCTGGCTGGTCGTGACCGCAACGCTGCTGCTGCTGGTGGCCGCGGTATCGGGCAGGACACCTGGTGCTCTCGGTCGCTCCGCCGGCGGGGTGGCGCTGCGGGCTGGTCGCAGCGGAGCGGACCTGGCACGGCGGCGCGTGGGTCGGCGGCTTCACCGCGGGACTGGCGGCGATGGCGACTGGCGTGGCGAGGACGAGACCTGCGACGACGCCGACGACGCGCCGATTCTGCTCCGACGCTCGCACGTCATCCGGGAGGATTCGGGCCGCGGTGCGGCGCGACCGGTGGAGGGCCGACGCGCTCCTGTGGTCATCGCCACCCCACCGGAGCCGAGTTCGAAACCGTCGGTACGCCGGCAGGTCGAAATGCCCTTTCAGGACGGCCGTGCCTGGTGTTTGCCCGACGCGCAACTCCTCGACCCGGCCGTGAACCGCGAACACGAGGTCGACCACGAGACGCTCAACGCCAGCGCTCGCGTTCTCGAGGCCAAGCTCGCCACCTTCGATGTCCGGGGCGAGGTGGTCATCATTCATCCCGGCCCGGTCATCACCACCTACGAGTTCGAGCCGGCGGCCGGCATTCGCGTCAACCGTATCGTAGCGCTGGCCGACGATCTGGCGATGGCGATGCGCGCGATGAGCGTCCGCATCCTGGCCCCGATCCCCGGAAAATCAGTAGTTGGCATCGAGGTAGCCAACGCCCGGCGCGACTCGGTTCCACTGCGTGAAATCGTCTTGTCCGACGCCTTCCTGCAACTCAGCTCGCCACTTGCCCTGGCGCTTGGCAAGGATACCACCGGTCGGCCCTTTGCCGGTGATCTGGCCCGGATGCCCCATCTGCTGGTGGCCGGAGCCACCGGTTCGGGCAAATCTGTTTTCCTGAATACCCTCATCATCAGTCTTCTCATGCGGGCTTCGCCGCGCGACGTCCGCATCGTGATGATCGACCCCAAGATCCTCGAACTGGCCCCCTACCACCAGATTCCACACCTCCTCGTGCCGGTGATCACCGAGGCCAAGCAGGCTTTCGTTGTGCTCGTGAACCTCGTCCTTGAGATGAACAACCGCTATCGCATCATGCGCGACAAGGGCGTGCGCAATCTCGAGGCCTACAACCGGGCGGTCGCGGCCGAGCAGGGCGAGCGCGAGGTCATCGAACTCGATGACGGCGACGCCGAAGAGGGCGAGGCCAGCGAAGCTGCGGTCAGCGAGGGCCGCCCGGAGAAGGTCGTGCACCGGCATCTGCCACGGATCGTGGTCATCATCGATGAGTTGGCCGATCTCATCATGACCCGTCGCGAAGTCGAGGATCCGATCACCAAACTGGCGCAAAAGGCGCGTGCCTGCGGCATCCATCTGGTGGTGGCGACACAGCGACCCTCGGTGGACGTCATCACCGGGCTCATCAAGGCAAATTTCCCGGCACGGATCGCCTTCCAGGTCGCCAGCAAAGTGGACTCGCGCACAATTTTGGATGCGATGGGTGCCGATCGATTGCTCGGGCAGGGTGATATGCTTTTCCTGCCGCCGGGGAGTTCGCGCCTGCAGCGTCTGCACGGCGCCTACGTCTCCGATCCGGAGATCGAACGCATCACCCGCTTCATCTGCGAGCAGGGCGGGGCGCCGGTCTTCGATATGGATCTCCTGAACGATCCAACCGGCGATTCCGATGGCCAGCCGGCGGCCTCCTCTGGCGACGACGCCGATCCGATGTACGACCTGGCGGTGCAGACGGTGATGGAGAGCGCCCGGGCCTCGACGTCCTATGTGCAGCGCCGTTTGCAGGTGGGGTACAACCGCGCTGCCCGCATGATGGAAATGATGGAGCGCGAGGGCGTTGTCAGTGCGCCCGATCACCGCGGCAACCGCGAGATTCTCGTGCGTTCGATGGACGAATGATGGCTTTGGCGGCAGGCTGGCTAGCCGGGCGAAGCTCCTTGAGTCGCCCGGCGCTTCGCCCCCTTCTGGCCGGCCTGCTGCTGGCGGTGTCCTTGCTGGCTCTCCCAATCGACTCGCGGAGTGCCGAGGACGGCTCTGCCGAAGAGGTCGCTGCCGTTGTTGCCAAAGTGCAACGCCGCTACGATGATACCCGGGATTTTGAAGCCCGCTTCAGCCAAGACCTGGTTCTGGCGGCGGGCGGTCAAACGATCGAATCGAAGGGCCGGGTCTGGTTCCGGCGTCCTGGGAAAATGCGCTGGGAGTACGAAACGCCTGACGCCCAGACGATCGTCGCCGACGGCAAGCACCTTTGGGTTTACCACCCCGCCGACGGCCAGGTACTGCGCTCGCCGCTGGTCGATGCGTTTCAGGCGGCGGCACCGGCTTCATTCCTGCTCGGTGTTGCGCGGCTCGATCAGACCTTCACGGCACGGCGCCTGGAGGCTGGCAAATCGGGCCAGGTTCGGCTCGAATTGAAACCGCGAGAGGCGGGCGAGGCGGCGGATCTCGGCACGCTCGTGCTTGAGGTTGACGCCGAGAGCTTTGATCTGCGGGCAGCTGTGGTGCGCGATCCGCTCGGCAACCAGACCCGCGTCGAATTGCACGAAATGAGTCGCAATCGCGGCCTCGACGACCAACGATTTCGCTTCGTGCCGCCCAAGGGTGCGGACGTGATCGAAGCTCCTGGCGCTCCTTAAGCGGCCTCCTTTGCGAGTGGAACGAGGCCCCGTGGCGGCGCCCGAGCCGTGCTTCCCCGGGGAATGTCGGCACCGATTGGGGCCAGCCGGTTCCCCGCACCGTATTAGGCCACGGGTGCCGCAGGGGTCCGCTTGCGGGTCGCCTTGTTTGTCGATCCGCCGTGCCTGCGGGGCCGTTGACACGGGGGAATGCCGAACCTATGTTCCGCCCCCGCGACGGGACGGAGTCGAACCAAGATGAGGAAAAGCTTTCTAAAAGGCGCACAGAAGCAATTGCTGACCACGCGCGACCAACTGATGGAAGGAATCCGCGCCGAAGGGGCGACGGGCCGCGACCTGCAGAAGGACGACGGCATGGATACCTACGACTTGGCCAGCGAGGATCGCGACCGCGACATCGGCATGATTCTCTCCGATCGCGACCGCGGCAAGCTGCAGGCGATCGACGCCGCCCTCGAGCGCATCAAGGGAGGAATCTACGGTGTTTGTGAGGAATGCGAACTCGAAATCGCCGAAGAGCGTTTGAAAGCATTACCCTTCACCCGCCTCTGCGTCGTTTGCCAGGGCGAGCGTGAGCGTGAGGCTCGTCTGACGCGGCGTCCGGACGAAGATCGGGGAATTCGACGGCTCCAGGTCGGAGACACCGAGGACGAGGGCTGAGGCTCTCCGAGCCCAACGCCGCCGCGCGTGCCGAACCGAGCCGAGCGGGGCGAAGCCGAAAGCCGGCGCCGCGCCCGGGCTGATCTCTGCGCGATTTTCGCGGCCGGCCTCCGGGCCGTCGATCCGTACGCCTTGGTCGCACGGCGTCTCGCAAGAGCGGGTGCGCGTCTTGAAATTGAATTGACGAGCGGTGTTTGTCGCCTCGACCCGAGCCGCTTGCGGGTTTTTGCGGTCGGCAAGGCGGCTGTTGCCATGGCGCTCGCCGTCGCCGAAATCGTTCCCAATGTGCCGGGGCTGGTTGTCGCCCCCGGAAGGCCGAGCGTGGTTCCGGCGCCCGCTCGCGCGTTGCGTTGGATCGAGGCGGAACACCCCTTGCCCGGCCGAGGTAGTTTCCGCGCTGGACGACTGGCGTTGCGCGAATTCGGGCAGGCCGACCCCGCACAGACGATTCTGGTCTTGCTAAGCGGTGGCGCGTCCAGCCTGCTCGAGGCACCGGCGCGTGGCCTGAGCACCGCCGACCTCCGCCGGTCGCATGAAATCCTGTTGACGGCAGGGTTGCCGATAGCCGTCATGAATAGGTTCCGGAGTGCCCTCTCGGCGATCAAGGGCGGCGGCCTGTTGGCGGTCGCCCGCTCTCGCCGCGTCATCACCCTGGCCTTGTCGGACGTGCCGGGTGATGCTCCGGCCACCATCGGCTCGGGTCCGACGGTGGCGCCGCGCGGCCACGTGGTCGATGAGGCGTTCTTCGAAGCCGGCAACGGCTTGCGTTCGGGGCGGGAGGTTTGGCAGCCCGGGAAGCTGGGCGAGGGCGGCCTGATCGATGCCCGGAGCGCGTCGGCTGCGCAGGCCTTTCTCCAAAAGCTGCCACGGCGCGTGCGGGAGTTTCTCGCTGGGGACCCGGGGCGGGCCAGGCTCGCGCTGGCACGACGCCCTGGGGCGGCACCTTCTCTTCGGATCCGCCACGAGTACGTCGTGATCGGGTCCAACCGCGACGCTCTTACGGCGGCAGCCGCCGAAGCCCGCCAACGCGGCTACGCCGTGCGTCGTCGACGTGGCCTGCTCTCGGGAGAAGCGGTCGTGGCCGGTGGGGCCTTCGGGCGTCGGCTCGGCGTCGCCTCGCGCGATGAACCGCAATGCGTGCTGGCGGGAGGCGAAACTACGGTTCGGATCGAAGGCCGGGCCGGCCTGGGCGGTCGCAATCAGGAATTTGCCCTCGCCGCGGCTCGCGCCGCCCGTGGGCAGGGCTGGGCCATCCTCGCCGCCGGGACGGATGGCTGCGATGGATCGACGCCAGCGGCGGGGGCGATTTGTGATGACGCGGTTCTCGCTCGGATAGGCGTGCCACGGCTCGATAACGCATTGCGCCGACATGATGTCTACCCCTTGCTGAAGCGAAGCGGCGCTCTCGTCGAGACCGGTCCAACCGGGACCAACGTCATGGATCTCGCCGTCGCCGTTGCGACCCGATGAAGTAGAGGCTACCTCGCGCCTGCTCGCTCCGGGCGCGCGCTCGGAGGCGCGAAAGTCGTACGTTACTCCCTCTCAGGACGCATGAAATGACCGAGGTTGCGCTCGACAGAACGATCCTCGTCTCTTTGATCGAGGAGTACGGGGTAGGACGACTCCAGGATCTGAGCGAAGCGCCGTCGGGATGGGCTGATCCTACGCTCGGGCAGACGGCGGTGACCGTCGAGTTATCGCGCGGTCGGGTGATCGCGCGCTTCGATTCCAAGCGGGCTGAGCTCGAAGTCAAGCGCGAGGTCGACCTTGCCCTCTTTCTGAATAAACACGGATTCCCGACGGCCTTGCCGCTTGAGGATCGACGCGGCCGGCACCACCGCGAGGTTGCAGGTCGGCAGGCCGTCCTCTTCCGACCCATCGACGGGTTGGTGCAGCCTCTCAGCGCGTTGCTCCTGCCGCATATGGAGGCGTGCGGTCGGGCGATCGCCGATCTGCAGGCTCTTGCTCGCACCTATAAAAAAGGCGTCGAGGGGCGGCATGGTTTTGAGTTCGTCGCCGAGCGCTGGCTCAAGCTGCGTGATCGGCTGCCCCCCTTTTTCCGCAAGGTCGCACGCACCCTCAATGATGAAATTGAATACCTCGGTGGTTCCCTCGAGGGGAAATTGCCCAAGGGCGTGATCCTGCGCGATCTCGAACCCGAACGCCTGCTGGTCAAGCGCGATAAACTGGTCAGCCTGCTTCATCTGGGTGGCGTCTGTCGTGGCAAATATATTTTCGACCTGGCAGCGGCGATCAACACGCTTTGCTTCGTGGCTGGAGCTTTCGATTTGAAGCGCTTCGAGAATCTGCTCGCTGGCTATGAGGCTGTGCGACCCCTTTCGCTGGCGGAGTGGGATACGTTTCCCAGCGAGTTGCGCCTCGCGGCCACGCGGACGACGGTTCGGCGTCTCGACGAGGCGGTGACCGGCCCCTTGGCGCGCAGCACGGTTGCGGCAATCATGCGCGAGACGGTGACGCCGGGCGCGGCCGGGGGCGAGCTGCCCTTTGGCGCACGCGCCTTTCTTGACGGTTATGATCGCCTGTTGACACTGCGACGCGAGCGTGAGGGTGGCATGGACGAACTCCTGCTCGCGATGGCGACCGGTTACGATTATCGCAAATATCAGAAGATTCGGGCGCCACAGCGGCGCCGAAGCAAAATATCGTAATGCGCAAACAATTTGAGCAAATCCTGCGCGAGATTGGCGAGGATCCCTCCCGCGAGGGGTTGCTCAAAACGCCTGAGCGCTGTGAACGGGCGCTGGCCGAGCTTACCCGCGGTTACGCGCAGGATCCGGGAGCGATTCTCCGCGGTGCCCTCTTCACGGAAGAGTACTCCGAGATGATCATCATGAAGGATATCGATTTCTTCTCGCTTTGTGAGCACCATATGCTGCCCTTCTTCGGCAAGGCCCATCTTGCCTATCTGCCGCGGGGACGGATCGTCGGCATCTCGAAGCTGGCGCGGGTGGTCGACGTGTTTGCTCGCCGACTCCAGGTTCAGGAGCGCATGACCACCGAGATCGCGCAGGTCCTGATGGACAGTCTCGCCCCCGAAGGCGTGGCGGTGGTGGTTGAGGCCGACCACCTCTGCATGCGGATGCGCGGCGTCGAGAAGCAGAACTCTTTTGTCGTGACCAGCGCCATGCTTGGTGTCTTCCGCGACCGACGGGAGACCCGCGAGGAGTTCATGGAACTCCTCGGTCACCCACGGCGCTGAGCCGCTGCGGCCCGCCGCGCCTGCTGAGCCGCCTCTTCGCTGATGCCAAATGCCGTTCGGCCGCTGGCGGCCGGGGTATCCGCCTCAAGCAACCGGCGGTTCGATTCGAGACGCGCGGCGCGGCTCGCTGGCCGCTCGTGGTCGAGATGAAACATAGGTACCCGGTGGCGGATCGAAATCCCTCGCAGGCCGTGGCGGCGCAGCCGTCGAGCGAGGTCCTTGTCTTCGAGGCCAAGCCCGAGGCGTTCGTCGAAGCCACCGACCGCCAGCAGATCGTCGCGCCAGGCCGAGCTATGACCACCTCGCCAACCGATGCCGTGGCGGCTTGGCAGCAGATCCGCCAGCCGCGCCACGCCCGGGAGCAGGCCGAAGAGCAGGCGCCGAGAGCGCTTGCCGCGCCAGGCCATGGCCCAAGCACGCAGACCGTCAAGCATGCCGGCATGGATCGCTTCCCGATCGAGTTTGGTCGAGGCTTCGGCACCGAGCAGGATTGATCCTCCGGCAAGCCAGCGGCGAGGACGGCGGAGCCGGTGGTGCAGGGCGAGCGCGTGGCGAGGCAGCAGGCAATCGCCATCCAGCAAGACCAGATACGATGCGCGTGCCGTCAGGATGGCGCGGTTCTGGATCGTGCATTTGCGTGGACCGATATCGGCCTGCCAGAGGTGAACCACCGGCACGGTCGCCACGGCGGCGAAGGCCGCGACGGTCTCGGCTGTCGCGCTCGCGCTGCCATCGTCGGCAACGAGGATTTCGAAACCTCGGAAGGTCTGGCGTTCGAGACAGGCCAGCACCCGGTCCAGGGCATATGGATTCTGGTAGGTGCAAACCACGACCGAGAGTGTCGGCGTGGCACTATGCGCCGTCGTCGCAGGGGTGGTCGCGGAGGACTCCCTCAGAATCGCGCCCACCACGGCACATCGGTTGGGCCGCGCGACTCGATCTCGACGTTGTAATTCGAGAGCAGGGTGCCGCGTGCCCGCTCGAAGCGGGCCAGGGAATTATTGTACTGAACGACGGTTTGCACCTCGGCCAAACGCGCGCGAGCAACGTCGTTTTGAAACTTGATCAAATCGGTCGGCGTCACCATGCCGACTTCGTAGCGGCGTTCCTGGTTATGCAGATTCTCTTGCGAGAGTTCCCG
Organism: Deltaproteobacteria bacterium; assembly: GCA_009885395.1. Taxonomy (GTDB): domain Bacteria; phylum Desulfobacterota; class Binatia; order UBA12015; family UBA12015; genus SXLG01. The sequence continues at coordinate 11,097 of VFKT01000284.1, forward strand.
CGCGATGCGCGTGGCATCGATGCGCTCCATGGCCGAACGCAGGTCGCCTGCGGTTTGCGTCACCTCCAGGACGACGTCCGAGACCTGGGCACGGAAGCGGGCTGAGGCTTGTTCGCGGGAGATCCGGCTCTGTCGCGCCTGGCCCTCGGCGGCGGCATTGGCGATCGGGACTTCGAGCCTGAGTCCGCCCTGGTAGGAGTAGAAATCGCCGCTGCCCATCCGCTCGAGTGCTTCGGAGTAGGGGCCGTCGTAGGGGCTCGGCGGGTAGACCACGCCGCCAATCTCGACCTGGGTGGCCGTCCCCGAGGCGGCACTGACCCCGCCTCCGCCATAGATATCGACTCTCGGCAGGAGTTGATTCTCGTCCACATCCACCTGCAGCTTGCTTTGCCGGACGAATTCCCGCGCCGCTCTGATCTCGGGGCGTAGCGCCACCGCCTCCCGCACCGAGGCTTCGACGTCGAATTCGACCTTCTCGATCCGGGGCCGCTCGATCGCATCGATCGGTCGTGGCACGAATTCATTTTCGCTCGGCAGGTACACGATCTGCTGGAGACGACGCCGGGCGGTGGCGAGATCATTGTCGGCGACCAGCACATCTTCCTGCCGGCGTGCCGCCTCCGCTTCGCTTTCCTTGATGGCGACCGGGGCCAGAACACCGACCTCGACCCGGGTGCGGTTCTCGCGCACCGTCTTCTCGGCCAGATCAAGGGAAGCCTGCAAAACTTCGAGACGCTCAGTCGCGGCGACCACCTGCCAATAGGAGGCGATCACGAGAGTGACAAAATCAGCAGCCTTTGCCTCGAACTGCGCGACCGCAGTCTCGGTCGCGGCCTCGGCGATCGCGATCCGCAGCCGGGTGAAGCGCAGCCCGAAGTCGCGCAAAAGCGGCTGGTTCAGGCTCGCCAGTAATTGAGGTGTGTACATCGGATTCAAGGCCTGGATGAAGGAGTCCGAGCTCTGGCGCTGGTTGGTCCACGACAGGCGCATCCGCCCGCCGCTCAGCAGTCCCTTGTCGAGGAAAAAATCCCAGTTGGTAGCCGATTGTTTGGCGATGAACTCGTCGGCTCCATTGGCGCCTGAGCCCTGGAAGATATTGGTGACCGGGGCGTTGGTGCGGCTGATATTCGAGTCGGCGGCAAAGATCGGGTCAAAGAACGCCTGCGCTTTGAGCACGTTTTGGGCGACGGCCTCGGGCTCAAGCGAACCCGCCAGGATGTTGGGGTTGTTGGCGAGTGCGGTGGCGATGGCTTCGCGCAAGGTGAGGCGTGCGCTCGGCGGCATGACACTGGGGAGGACGGGCGTTGGCCCTTCCGGCCAGTCGGTGTCGAACTGGGCGCGCAGGGTCTGCCAGATGGGAGGCTCCTCGAGGAGGTTCGCGCGCATCTCGTTTGAGGCGCCGACCGGGTTGGCCGGTACCGTGGCGACGGGTTCAGTGGCTTGGGCCAGAGCCGTGATCAGGAGAAAGCAGAGGCCGAGTCCGGACCGCAGCAGGCTGGGCCAAGGCTTTGACCCTGTTCCCCGATGAGCGGCGCCCCGAATCGTTTGCCGCCCGCCATGCCGCCTACGCGATTTTCCCCTTGCGCTCCTCGCACGACCAAACCCCATGCCGGCTCTCCCCTCAGTTCCGGACCTGAAGCACGGTGGGCGCAAATTGCGCCGCCCTTGAGGCCCGAAGGCGCCCATGGCCCCGACCAGTCCCGGACAAGGCGCAGAGCTAGCGCATCTTTCGCGGACCGGCACGCCTTCGTGTTGAAGCCCCGTCGAGGCTTCGCTAGCGAAGCTCGTTCGCTTGGCCGGCTTGCGGCATGGCCAGGCGAGACGGCGGGCGCGGGAGATCGGCGCCAATCCTTGGCGCTCGAGCTTGGGGTTCGCGCAGAGAGAACGGAAGGGTTTCGATGGCGCATCGCGTCCTGGTTTCGGATAAACTTGCTCCCGAGGGGCTCGCGATCCTGCGGGCGGCCGGCGATGTCGAGGTCGATGATCGACCCGGCCTCTCCCCCGCCGAATTGCTCGCGGTCATCGGCGAGTACGATGCCCTGGTGATTCGCAGCGGCACCAAGGTGAGCGCGGACGTGATTGCCGCCGGGACGCGACTTCGGGTGATCGGGCGGGCCGGCATCGGGGTCGATAATGTCGATGTCGCGGCCGCAACGCGCCGCGGCATCGTCGTGATGAACACGCCGGGCGGCAATAACGTCACCACCGCCGAACACGCGCTGAGCTTGATGCTCTCGCTGGCGCGGTTCATCCCGCAGGCTGACGCGTCCTTGCGCACCGGGGCCTGGGAGCGGACCAAATTCACCGGCACCGAAATCACCGGCAAGGTGCTCGGCGTGATCGGTCTCGGCAATATTGGGCGCATTGTCGCCGACCGCGGCGTCGGGCTGGCCATGAAGGTGATCGCCTATGATCCCTTTCTCGCACCCGAGGGTGGCCCGGCCGGGGTCGAGCGGGTCTCGCTTGAGGATCTTTTTGAGCGTGCAGATTTTGTGACGGTGCATGTGCCGCTCACCACCGAAACGCATAATCTGATCAGCACCGCCGCCTTCGCCCGGATGAAGACCGGCGTGCGAATCATCAACTGCGCCCGCGGCGGTATCGTCGACGAAACCGCACTCGCCGAAGCGTTGCGCTCGGGTAAGGTCGCCGGTGCCGCACTCGACGTTTTCGTCGAAGAGCCCCCGGCTGCCGACCATCCGCTGCTGAGAAATCCGAAGGTTGTTTTGACGCCTCATTTGGGCGCTTCCACCGGCGAGGCCCAGACCAATGTGGCGGTGGCGATTGCCGAGCAGGTCGTCGCCTATCTGACCCGCGGTGCGATTTCCGCAGCGGTCAATATGCCTGCACTCTCGCCGGAGGAACGCGAAATTCTAGCGCCCTGGCTCTTGCTCGGCGAAAAACTTGGTTCGCTGGTCGGCCAGCTCGATGCCGGTGCACCGCAAAGTATTGAGATCGCCTACGAGGGGCAAGTTGCCGAACGCGGGACAAGGACAGTGACGGCCGCGGTGCTGCGCGGACTGCTCGTGCATATGCTGGGTGGTGACGTCAATTATGTCAGTGCGCCGGTGGTGGCACGCGAACGCGGCATCGAGGTGCGCGAGACGGTGCTGGCGCGGGCGAGTGGCTTCCGTGACAGTATTTTAGTCAAGGTTGATTTCTCTGGCGGTCGATCGCATCTCGCGGCCGGTGCCGTTTTTGGCCGGGGCATCGCCCGGCTGGTGCAGCTCGATGGTTTTCATCTCGAAGCCGTGCCCGAGGGCAATATCTTGCTGCTCGAGAATCGCGATGTGCCGGGCGTGGTCGGGCGCGTCGGCACGCTGCTAGGCCGAAATCAGGTCAATATTGCCGGGCTGCAACTCGGCCGGGAGAAAATCGGCGGTCGGGCGGTCTCGCTCTTCCAGGTCGATGAGGCCGTTCCCGAGTCGGTGCTCGAGGAACTTCGCCAGGCGCCCGAGATTCTCTCGGCCCGTCTGATTCGTCTCTGATCCAGGAGTTCAGATGTCGGTTCTGGTCATTGTAGGGACGCAATGGGGCGATGAGGGCAAGGGTAAGGTCGTCGATCTTTTTGCCTCGCACGCCGATATTGTCGTCCGTTATCAGGGCGGTAATAATGCCGGCCATACGCTGGTGGTGGGCGGCGAGAAAACCGTCGTCCATCTGATTCCATCCGGCGTCCTGCACGAGCAGACGACCTGCATGATCGGTCCCGGTCTGGTGGTCGATCCCATGGTGCTCTGTACCGAGATCGACGGTCTGCGAGCCCGCGGCCTGCTGCAGCGTGATCGCCAACTTCTAATTGACGAACGCGCGCACGTCATCCTGCCGGTGCATGGTGCGCTCGACCGGGCGCGCGATGCGGCGCTGGGCGAACGTGCCATCGGGACCACGGGTCGAGGCATTGGGCCGGCCTACGAAGACAAGATGGCCCGGCGCGGCGTGCGCATGATCGATCTGCTTGATCCGGCTGTGCTGCGGCTGCGGATCGAACTCATTCTGGCCGAGCGCAACATCTTGCTGCGGGAGGTCTACGGCGTCGAAACCTTCGAAGCCGAGATGCTGATCGCCGAATATTTGCGCTACGGCGAACGGTTGCGGCCGCATCTCGCCGACACCACGGCATTGGTGCATGAGGCCATCACCAGCGGCCGGCGTATTCTCTTCGAAGGCGCGCAGGCTGCGATGCTGGACATCGACCACGGAACCTACCCCTACGTCACCTCGTCGAACACGGTGGCGGGTGCGGTCGCGACCGGCGGCGGCGTGGCGCCGCGCTGGGTGGGGCGGGTGCTGGGCATCGCCAAGGCCTACACGACAAGGGTGGGTGCCGGCTCGTTCCCGACCGAACTCACCGAGGGAATCGGCGAACGGCTGCGCCACGGCGGTGGCGAGTATGGCTCGACCACGGGAAGGCCGCGCCGTTGCGGCTGGTTCGATGCGGTTGTCGTGCGTCAGGCGGCCCGGCTCTCGGGTCTGGCTGGTTTGGCCTTGACCAAGCTCGATGTCCTCGCGGGCATCCATCCCTTGCGCATCGCCGTGGCCTACGAGAGAGACGGCCAGCGCCTTGACCACGTGCCGGCCAGCGCGCGGGAGTTCGAATCGGCGCGAGCGGTCTATGAAGATCTGGAAGGTTTCGACGGCGATCTCGCTGGCATCCGGCGCTTCGAGGATCTGCCCGCAGCGGCGCAGCGCTACGTCTCGCGGATCGAGGAACTGACCGGCGTGCCAGTGACCCTGATCTCGGTCGGTGCCGAACGCGACGAAACCATTCTGCTGCGCGATCCCTTCCTGCTCTGAGGCCGGGCTCGGCGACCCTGCTGCCGGTACCCTCAAACCATCCTGCTGCGCGATCTCTTGCTGCTCTGAGGCCGGGCTGATTCGAGGGCCGGCGTGGCCGGGTGGCTGGCAATCGGCAGGCGGTGTCGGTACCGCATAGGCCCATGCCGGAAGCGATCGTGACGCGCGACCTCAGGCGCGTCTACGACGACCGCGAGGCCGTCCGGGGCCTTTCTCTGGAGATTGCCGAGGGCGAGATTTTCGGACTGCTCGGGCCCAATGGGGCAGGCAAGACGACCACGCTATCGATGCTCTCGACCCGGATTCGACCCACCTCGGGCGATGCCTGGGTCTTTGGCCGCCACGTCGTGCAGGACGTGCACGCCGCCCGTCGGCTGCTCAACGTCGCACCCCAGGAAGAAGCGCTTTACCCGACGCTCACGGCGCGCGAAAATCTCGCGTTCTTCGCATCCCTATATGGCGTCCCGCGCCGCGAGCGGGCCTCGCGCATCAGCCGTGCGCTCGAGGCGATCGCGCTCCAGACACGGGCCGACGATCGGGTGGCGACTTTCTCAGGCGGCATGCGTCGCCGCTTGAATCTCGGTTGCGCCTTGGTCAGCAACCCCAAGGTCATTCTACTTGACGAGCCGACCGTGGGTGTGGATCCCCAATCGCGCGCCCACGTCTTTGAGGCCGTGCGCGGACTCAAGGCCGAGGGCATCACGATCCTCTATACGACGCATTATCTCGCCGAAGCCGAAGATCTCTGCGATCGGATCGCGATCATGGATGAAGGGCGGGTGATCGCGCTGGGTACCCTGGCAGAGTTGTTGCGCGGCTCTGCCGCCGAAGAGATGATCGAATTGCGGCTGGCGTCTGAGCCGCGTCCAAAACTAGACCTGACTACTTTGCCCGGTGTGGTTCGGGTCGAGAATCAGGGCCACGTCCTGCGCCTCTTTGCGCGTCGCGCCGAGCCGGTCTTGGCCCGACTCATGGAAACCGGGGCTCTCGGGGCCGATATCGTGCAGGTGCGCGTGACGCCGGTCTCGTTGGAAACTATTTTCATTGAATTGACGGGGAAGGAACTGCGCGACTGATGCGACGATCCGGGTGTATTTCTGGCCTTCTTCTGACGTTTACGTTGCACCTTTGCGTCGTCGGGTCGGCCATTGCGGGCCCGGCGGGCTCTGTCCCGGGCGGGCCGATGGCGACGACGCGCGCAATTCTCGAGCGTTCGAATCAAATCGTCACTGGACCTGGTTCGCGCGACGAGAAACTCGAAACCCTGAAGGAGTTGCTGCGCGACTTCCTCGACACCGACGCGCTCGGTCGGCAATCCATGGGACCCCATCTCGAGGGCCGGACTCCCGAGCAGGAGCGTCGCTTTCTTGAACTCTTCCGCAGCCTCTTTGTTCGGACCTATGTGCAACGCCTGCTGCTCTTCGAGGTTCCGGACTTCGCCTATGGCAAGGAGAGCATCGACGGCGATCGCGCCGCGATCGATACCGAGATCGTCACCGATCGCGACCGTTTTTCGGTGGACTACACGCTACAGCGTAGTGCCGGGAAATGGCGGGCGACTGATATTATGATTGAAGAAACCAGCCTCGCCTCGAATTTTCGTGCCCAGTTTGATGCCGCCCTCGGCCGCGATTCCTTCGACGCCCTGCTGGAAAAGCTGGAGCGAAAGATGGCCAGCCAGCGCAAAGCGGAGGCCGGCGCAAAGCCGTGATCGCCGTCTTTTGGAAGGACCTCCGGCTGATCGCGCGTGATCGCTGGGCCCTGGTCTTCGCGCTGATCGTGCCGATTCTGGTGATCACCACGATTGCCGGTGCGCTTCTGCATCGCGATGACGGCCCGCGTCTTAAAATTTTACTTGTTGATCAGGACAAAGGGCCCGTCGCGTCCGCCTTTGCCAAATTGCTGGCCGAGCACGCTGCGGTGGAGTTCGTCACTCGCTCCGAGGCCGAACACGCGGTCGGTATGGAGAACCGTGCCGCGGCCGCGATCGTCTTCCCAGA
>VFKT01000320.1 GCA_009885395.1 Deltaproteobacteria bacterium
AAGCCTCTGGTGGCACCTATGGGTCACCACGAATCACCGCCGATCTGCATGCGGAAGGTGAGCAGGTCAGCGTGAAGACGGTGGCAAAGGCCATGCGGCGCATGGGAATTGCTGACGTCTGACCTCGCAGTTTCAAAGTTGTTACGACGATTACGGACCACGAGGCGCAGTTTCCGGCCGATCTGGTGGACCATAAATTCGACCAGGGTCGACTTGATGCGATCTCTACGAGTGACGCCATTTACGGGGCGTGCGGATAAGGAAAGGCATTTCTTTATGCGATCCCAGACGAGCATTCGGGTCGGGTGCCTGGCTTCGCGTTGGCCGATCATATCTTGGCAAATGGTGGGGAGTCCCCCCAATATCAACTCAGAATCTGCTCGTAGCGTGGGCGGATGCCCCGATCTTCTGTCACGAGTCCGCAGTCTGCGGTGATTGCGTGAGCGACCATGATCCCGTCGCAGGGAGCACGTGTCCAAACCTGGTCGAGCGCCGGCCTGCAACCGTAGTCGCCGCCAACCCGAAGCCGCTAAACAGCAATCCCTTGGCGCGCCAGATCCAGAACTTGGAGTGGGACTGAAGGCCTGCAGACACCAGCCCTTCGAGAAAAAAATCTTGTCATCCTTCGCCGCACCTTCCGCCGTTTCCCCTGCGTGCGCGATGTGCGGCTCTTCGGCTCTCGAGCCACCGGCCAGGCTCATCGTACTTGAAAGTGACGTCGCTATTTCTGCCCCTGACGAGATTACCGAGCAATGGCTCGAACTCAAGGAGGCGATTGCAAAGGCCCCCATCATCTATGAACTCGATGTGGTTCGCACCGAGCGGATCCACAAGCCCCGACTGGTCGAGAAAATCGCTCGTGAGGGCCTGTCCATCGATTCCGAGAACGACCCCGGAGCGGACTGACCTGCAACGCCCGTCCAGGCGCGCTAGCCTGGGTCTGATGGACCTGCGCTTCTCCCCCGCAGCCGAAGCCTTCCGCGCCGAGTTGCGGGCCTGGCTCGTTGCCCACACGCCGGGTGGGTACGGCCACGGCGACGCGCAGCATCATGCGAGCCTCGATGACGAGTTCGAGTTCCACCGCGCCTGGCAAGCCCGGCTCGCGGCCGACCGCTGGGTCGGCGTGCATTGGCCGCGCGAGTACGGCGGGCGCGGCGTCGGTCCAGAGGAGAATTACCTCCTGCAGGAAGAAATGGCGCAGGCCCGCGCCCCCGAAGTCATTAACCGGATTGGCGTGAACCTGGTTGGACCCTCGTTGATGCGACATGGTACGGCCGCGCAGCGCGAGCGCTGGTTGAGCCGCATCCTGAGCTGCGAGGACGTCTGGTGTCAGCTTTTCTCCGAGCCGGGTGCCGGTTCCGACCTGACGGCACTCACCACGCGTGCCGACGCCGACGGCGATCATTTTGTCGTCAATGGTCGCAAACTCTGGACCAGTTGGGCGCAGTATGCCGACTACGGCATTCTTCTCGCGCGCACCGACCCCGCGGTGAAGGGGGCGCGTGGCATTTCTTATCTAGTGATTGATATGCGAGCGCCGGGCGTCGAGGTCAGGCCGCTGCGCCAACTCACGGGATCGACCGAGTTCAACGAAGTGCTGCTCGAGAACGTCACGGTGCCTCGCGACGACCTGATCGGCGAACTCAATGGCGGCTGGGCCATCGCCCAGACCACGCTCGCCCACGAACGCGGCACCTCGCCCCGCCAACTGGTGATCCATCGCATGCTGCTCGATTCGCTGCTTGGGCTGGTGCGCGAGCGCGGTGCTGACCAAGCGCGTCGCGATCAGGTGGCCCAATGCGCGATCGAGGTCGAGATCGCGCGGCTGAACAACTTGCGCACCTTGACGCGCCTTGTACGCGGCGAAAAGCTCGGCCCCGAGAGTTCGTTCATCAAACTTTATTGGAGCGAAATGAGTCAACGCATGCATGATGTGGTGATGGAGGCGCACGGCCCGGCCGGCGCCCTTTGGGGAGGCGAGCGTGCGGTTGCCGACGGCCGGCTGGTGCGCTCGTGGCTCTACTACCGCGCGGCCAGTATTTTTGCTGGCAGCAACGAGATTCAGCGCAACATCATCGCGCAGCGTACGCTGGGGTTGCCGCGCTGATGACCGCCGCGAAGAAAGCATCAGGCGAGGTGGGTCGCCCCGGGGTTGACGCGCCGATCGCATCCACGTCAACGGGCCCACTTGCCGGGCTTCGCGTTCTCGACGCGGGCACCCGCATTGGCGCGCCCTTCGCAGCCACCCTGCTCGCCGATTTTGGTGCCGACGTGGTGAAGATCGAACAGCCGGGCCGGGGCGATTTCATGCGCAGCATCGGTCCCTTCGAGGAGGAGTACTCGCTCTGGTGGGCGGTCGAAGGGCGCAATAAGAAATCGCTGACGCTCGATCTGCGCCGTCCCGAGGGCCAGGAGATTTTCCGACGCCTGGTCGGTGGTGCCGATGTGCTGGTCGAGAACTTCCAGCCCGGCACGCTGGAAGGCTGGGGCCTCGGGCCCGATGTGCTGCACGCGATCAATCCGGGTCTCGTGCTCTCGCGCGTCAGTGTTTACGGCCAGACCGGTCCCTACCGCGATCGCCCCGGGCTTGACCGCAACGGCATCGCGATGGGAGGTATCCTTTACCTGACGGGCTATCCCGACCGCCCGCCGGTACGTCCGGGCATCATCCTCGCCGACTATCTCACCGGTACCTTCAACGCGCTCTCGATCATGATGGCGCTTTGGCACCGTGACCGTACGACGGCGGCAGGCGAGGCGCGCCGCGGTCAGACGATCGATCTTTCGCTCTACGGTTCAGTGCTGCGCATCCTCGAGCACACCGTTGCCACCTACGACCGCCTCGGCGTGGTGCGTGAGCGCAGCGGCAACCGGCTTGCGAACTCGGCCCCTCTCGATAATTGGGAGACCAGCGACGGCCAATGGGTGAGCCTGATCGCCGCCGGTGACGGGCTTTTTCCCCGGCTGGCGAAGCTGATGGAGCGCGAGGATCTGCTGACGGACGCACGCTTTGCGACCTTGCTGGGGCGGGTCGCCAACGCGGACGAGATCAACGGCCTGGTCGCCGATTGGTGTCGCGCCCATACTTCAGCCGAGATCGAAGCGCGCGCGCTGGCTTCCGGCGTGCCCTTCGCGCGGGCTTTCAGCGTGGCGGATATCTGCGCGGACCCGCATATCGCCGCGCGCGAAGACCTGGTCACGGTCGAAGATCCAGTGCTTGGCCCCATACGCATGCAGGGCGTCTACCCGCGCTTCTCCGAGACGCCAGGTTCGGTACGCATGCCCGCGCCCACTCTCGGCCAGCACAACCACGAAATTTACGGCGCCTGGCTTGGCCTCTCACCCGACGAAATCAACGCCTTGGCATCGCGCAGCGTGATCTGACGGGCATCACCCAGCGAAGTGTCGGCGGGAAAATCTCGGTTGATCCCGCTTCTCAAAATGGCGGCGTACGGCGTCGCGGACCGCGTCATCCAGTTCAGCCATCGTCGGGGCCTGCGTGAAGATGGACTCGCCGACCGCATGCGCCGACAGGCCCCGCTGCGGGGCCTCTTCGACCAGTAAAATGATTTCTACCACGAAGGCGGATTCTAGCGGGTCTTCGGACCCTCCGGCGAGCGCAGCCGGCCTAAGGGTAGGCTCCCAGTGGCGTTCAAGGTCCGAGGAGGACAAAGGTGCTCGGAGGGAATCTCGGCGCCTCTCTCAGGCGCGCGGCAGCTCGCGTCGGTCTTCGCATACCGACTGCCGCTCGACCCGCCGCGCGATCCGCCAGCCCTCTGGCGTGCGCACGAACTCGTCCTCGTACCAACCCCCGACCACCAGCGATCGTTTCGATCCGTCGGGCATTGGAATGATATTCGGGTTGTAAAGCGAGGTGCGGCCGAAGGCCCGCTCACCCTCGAAGCGCAGGTAGGGCGGCCCGACCAGATGCAGCTTCTCTTTCAAGGAGGGGACGACCTTCTCAAGCCAGGGTCGCACCTCGCGCCACGGACCGGCGATGCCACCCGATTGGGTGTAATCGCACTCGGCCTCGGGCACGAAGACCTCGTCAAGCAGCGCCCATTCGTGAGTGTCGATCGCGGTTGCATAGCGCAGCACGAGATCCTGAATCTCGAGACGGTCGGAGATTTCGTCAAGCGAGAAGCGGCGCCCCGCTGTCGTCATGACCAGAACTCGTCGATTGCGAGCTGGTCGCGCGGGATCGCCCAGACCTCTGCCACCCGTGTGCCTTCGAAACGCAGCAAGAGGATCGTTCCCGATTCGATTTCGTGGCCCTGGCGCTTGCCTTTGAGGCTCAACACGATCGCCGTCAGCACTGCGCCGGCCAGCACGTCCTCCAGCGCCAGGTCGAAGCGCTCGGTCGCCTCGCCGAGCGAGGCCAGGTAGTCCAGCACTTCGCGCCGCCCATTGAAGTCGCCCGAGCGCGAGCCCCTCCCGGCGGCGTGCCAGGAGATCGTGTCGGTCGAGACCCGGGCTAGGCCGTCGATATCGGCGGTCGACACGGCGTCCCACGCGCGGCGGGCAATATCGACGCGAGTAAAGGGGTCGGGCAGCGGCGCGGTCTTCATGTCTACGTCCCGGCTAGCCGAGGCTGCCTGAAGTGGCAAACAAAACGCACCCACGTGCGTCCCAGCCCGGCTCTTGCTCCGCCTGGGTCGAGCTGCGACCATCGGATCTTGAGTTCCCGCTCGCTTGCGGCGGGAGCAGGGTGTACCCATGGGCTCTCGCGGAAAGATTACCGCAGCTGCGCTTTTACTGGCGGCCTTTGGTTTCGGAGCCTGGGCACGGCAACGCTTCGGCCTGACCTTCGAACTCGACGTTTTGCAAGCGAAGGTGGCCGACGCGGGCTGGCTGGCACCGGCAATTTTCGTCGCGATCGTCGCCTGCCGGCAGTTCCTGTTGTTGCCCTCGGTGGTCCTGCTCTCGGTCGGCGGCCTGGTCTTCGGCTCGCTTTCCGGGACCTTGTTGGGCGCCACTGGTATCGTCCTCTCGGCGGCGATCAGTTTCGGGCTGGCGCGGGCGGTGGCCGGCGATGCCTTGCGGGCGCGGCTGGCCCACCGTTTCCCTGGCCTTGACCGTCGGGTTCGCGAGGGCGGGGCGGTCGTCGTTGCGCTGGGCACGGCCTGGCCCGGTGGGCCGATGACTGGCCTCTTCTGGACGGCCAGCTTGGTCGGCATCGCCTTTCTACCCTACCTGGCTGGCGCTGGCGTCGGCGGTCTGGTCCGCGCCTGGTCCTACTCCGCACTTGGCTCGACTCTCGCCGATGCCGGTTCGCTGCGCTTCTGGGTCGTGCTTGGACTGATGACATGTGTTTCGTTGCTGCCGTTCCTCCACCCGGGCTTGCGCGCGTGGTTGCGCGGGGCGAGCGAGAAGCCGACGGATTGATCTCTGGTTGTTGGAACGGGCCGAACTCCGGCCCCTGATCGAGGCAGGAATAATGATGGCACGTGCTTTGGACCTCGGGACCTCCTTTGCGGCGACCCTTGCCCGGCTGGGCGGGGGCCTCTCGGTGGGGAGCATCGGCCACCGTCCGGCACGGCCGCTCGAACTTTATGAATACGAGAATTGTCCATTTTGTCGCAAAGTGCGCGACGCACTCACGATGCTTGACCTGGAGGCCTTGATCCAGCCCTGCCCGAAAGGCGGCACGCGCTTCCGCAGAACCGTGCGAGAGCGCGGCGGTCGCGAGCAATTCCCCTGGCTGGTGGATCCCAACACCTCGGTCGAGATGTACGAATCGGCTGATATTGTCCGCTACCTCTACGCCACCTACGGGGCGGGTAATCCGCCTTTCTCGCTCTCGCCCGATTTGTTGGCAACGGCCTCGTCCTACCTCGCCTCGGGGTTCCGTCCTTTCGCCGGGATCCGGGTCCGCGCGTCGAAGGCGCCTGAGAAACCGCTCGAACTCTGGAGTTTCGAGGCATCGCCCTATTGTCGGCTGGCACGGGAAACCCTGAGCGAACTCGAATTGCCCTACCTGCTGCACAACGTCGCCAAAGGAAGCCCGTCGCGCGAAAATTTCATTGCCCGCTCGGGTCGGATGCAAGTGCCTTTCCTGTTCGACCCCAATACCGGCCGTGAACTTTTTGAGTCCGCCGATATCGTGGCTTACCTGAACCTCACCTACGCGCAGGCCGACTGAGGCTCGCGTCAGCCCGGGAAGGGGACGTGCGTTTAATTTCGTCGCAGAAGTTTAATATTTTCTCAGGATGCCGGCGCCCCGCGTCGCTCGCGCGGCACATAAAGGAACTGGGGCCCGCGCTGGACTCGCAGCACCAGGCTGCTCTCTTGCTCGAGTCTGGTGAGGGCGACCCGAAGCGACGCGTGCGTCGTCACGGGCGTGCGGCCAAGCGCCACCACGATATCGCCCGGCAAAAGCGCCGAATCGACCGGCCCCCGCGGCGCATCGGCTGTCACCACCACCAGGCCGCCGGCGGCGCGAAGCGGCGGCAGTGCGGCCTCGACCTCGGCATTGGTCTCAAGCAGCATGGCGCCGAGCTCGGGGACCAGATCGCGGCCGGGGTTGACCAGCCGAAGCAAATCGGTCGGCTCGGACTCCTCCCTTTCCGCAACCGTGACTTGCTTCTTCGAGCCTTGCCCGTCGCGCAGGATATTGAGATCGAGGGCTTCGCCGATCGGATGACGGTAGATCCCGACTTCGAATTGACGGGCGTTCTCGATTTCGTGTCCGTCGAGTTCAACAACGACATCACCCGCGGCAAGCCCGGTCTTCTCCGCCGGGCTGCCGGGGAGCACGTCGGCCACCAGAGCGCCGTGCGCTTCCTCCAGCCCGAGTCCGCGTGCGATCTCGGGCGTGATGGTTTGCACGACCACGCCGATGGTGCCGCGTCGGACACGGCCATGCTCAAGAATTTGTTCATAGACCACGCGTGCGATATTCGAGGGTACAACAAAACCGAGGCCCTGGTTGCCGCCCGATTGCGTCAGGATAAAACTCGAAATCCCGAGCAATCGTCCCTTGGTATCGATCAGCGGCCCACCGCTATTGCCCGGGTTGATCGGCGTATCGGTCTGCAGGAAGACCATCGGATCGTCGGGCGTGCGCTGCCGTCCGACCGCGCTCACGATGCCCATGGTGACCGATTCGTAGAGGCCATGCGGGCTGCCCACGGCAAGCACGATTTGACCGGGGCGTGCCAGTTGCGAATCAGCAAAGGGCACGGTTGGCAAATTGCTGGCCTCGACATGCAACACCGCGATGTCGGTCTCCCGGTCGACACCGACGACGCGCGCTGCGAGCCGGGCGCCGCGCCGGCGCACGACCGAGCCCGATTTTTTGCGCGGCGGCGACGCCAACACAACTTCGACGCGGGTTGCCCCCTCGACCACGTGGGCGCCCGTGAGAATCCAGCCATCGGCATCAACCACCACCCCCGAGCCGCCACTCTGCTGTACCGTCGGTACTGCCGGCGCGCCTCCCGGTGCCGCCGCGTCCGGTACCGCAGCCGCAAGACTCCGCACCTGGACCTCGACCACGGCCGGACGCACCCGTTCCACGACTTCGGCCAGCGAGTCGCTGAAATCGCTCAACTCGATTGCCGGCACTTCCTCAGGAAAAACCAGGGCCAGCAGGCCGATTGCGAAGACAAGCACTCTCATAAGCGGATCATTTCATCTTCGCTCGGCGACGAGTTGCAGGGTGGTCGCGGTCAGTGTGTCGATGGGAAATCACTCAATCTTGATGCGACGATACTCCGAAGGAACAGTCGCGACAATGCGGTAGCTACCCCAGGGCAGGGTTTTCGGCACGGTAGCTTCCGTCGGGCTGGGTGAGAGTACGCAGCCGGACCGATCTGTCGTGCACCCGTCCGGAGATCTCCACAGCTTGGCCCGCAAGGGCCTGGCCGGCAGCGGTATTGAGGGTTCCCTCGAGGCGAGCGCCGAAGGTTCCCGGGATCACCCCCCGCGTCGTGGCACGGGTCGGCAAATGAAGTCCCGGCGCGAAGGACGCCGAAACCGGAATCGTGCCGATTTTACCCAGCGCCGAAAGGCCCGCCGAGGGAGCGTCTGCCAGAAGGCGGAAGTTGTCTCGCGGCAATGGTCCCAGGCGGAAGAAACCTCCCGGGCCGACGATGGCGTCGAGGGCGGTGCCCGCGATCCGTAACCGTGCGCCCACCAGTGGTTCGCCGGTGTCGGGGCTTGTCGATCGCCCCGAGATCTCGACCCGATCCGAAGCCGTCTGCCGCTCCAGGATCCACTCGTCTACTCGTGTCGCGAAAGTCGTCAGCAGGCCCGGATGGGCGGCGACGTTGACAGCCTCGAAGGGGTCAATACCGGTCTGACACATCGGTTTTGCCTGCTCTCCGGATGGCTGTGCACCAGAGCCGCGATCCGCCTGTCGCGGAACTCAGACCACGGAAATCAGCCGGCGGGTCGGTCGACGGGCGGGTTCGGCTCTCGATAGCTGCGGCCGCAGGGAGGCCGCTGTCCCAGTCGCTCGCGGCTGTCGCGTTTGGGGCCCCTCTGGCAGCCGTCGCAGGTTCAGCGGCGCGGTGGCGCGACGGTCGAACGCGAAGTTCGCCGGGACGTCACGGGCACGGCGGGCAGGCGTATGCGGAAAATTGTCGATAGCGGGCCTCCGTTGAAGGATGCGACAGGCTCGTGAAGCACCAAGATTCGTGCCCAAACCGCGGCGGCAGCAGGCGCATTTGTTGATGAACGACCGTGCATCGTTGCAAGAGAGAGTGCTCCCGCAGCGCTCCCCCTCGGCCGCCACCCTCGCTCAAGCCGCCCGGCGGCCCGACATCAAAACCCGGCGAAACCCCAGAAAACAGGGCCGCTCGTCTGGGTAGAACGCGAAGACCCGGGCACGCCAGGCGAGGATGAAAGCCGCAAACAGATCGGGCGGGAGCCGCGTCTCGTAGGCGGTGAGCATGCTGCCCCGGAACCATTCGACGAGTTCTTCACGCGCGCGCAATTCGTGCGGGTAGACTCGCAACTCTACCCGCGGTGGCCGGAAGCCGAGGCCAAAAAGCAACACCGCGTATTGCTCGGGGCGCAAGATCGAGAGACGGTCGCTGAAGCCGCCGAGGGCCTCGGCGAAAGGCTGCGTGCGGGCCACCTCTTCGCAGGCGATATGCGTCACGTCGTCGTCCATGGCTGGAATCTGGATCGCGAGTTGACCGCCGGGCGCCACCAGCCGCGCCAGGCCAGGCCAAAGCGTTGCGTGGTCGGGTAGCCATTGCAGCGCCGCGTTTGAAAACACGATATCGAAGCCACCGAATTCAGTCGGGTCGGCGATCAGCGTCGCGATATCCTGCTGCGCAAAGCTCAAACCCGCGACGGTCTGTTGCCGCGCGGCCTGCAGCATCGCGGCAGAGCGGTCGATGCCAAGGGTCTCGCTGGCGCCCAGCCGCTCGTGCAGCCGGCGCGTCAACTCGCCCGTGCCGCAGCCCAGGTCGAGGATACGGGCGCCCGTGCCGCAGTCCTCAAGGAGATCCATCAGATCGAACGCCGGTTGTTGCCGTTCGCTTTTGAATCGATGATAGACGGAGGGTTGCCAGCCGTCCCGGGTCTCCGGCGTGGAATTTTGGGAGCTCCGGTCCATACCCCTTCCCTAGCAGGGACGCGGCAGGAGCGAGCCACCGCGCGACGGTTCACGCGCGCTTTGTCTCCATGATCGTGGCAGCCCGGCCCAGATCGGGCCTCCCCCTGCCCCTCGTACCACGCCTCGATTCCACGTATGCTGGTGTGCATGCGGCCCCTCTCCTCGTTCCGCCCATTCGGTTGCGCCCTGCTTCTCTCCGCAGCGATCCTCGCCGGCGAGGGCTGTGCGCTCTTCCGCAGCAGTTCGTCCGCCTTGCCAGAGGGGATCGCTCCGACCGCTCTCCCGGCCGAGCGCATCCACGCTGTTTTGATCAATGGCGGTGGCCGACGCGCCCAGAACTACCTCTCGCACCGCATGCACCTCGACCGGGCTCTCGCTCTGCTGCGCGAGGCGCATGTGCCGGAGTCGCAGATTTCGGTTTTTGCGAGCGATGGCCCGAGCCGGGCTCCCGATCTGGCCACCCGGCGTCCCGCCTCCGAGACAGGCGAGCGTCTGCTCGGCGGGACAGCCTTTTATAATAGGCTGGTCGGGCCGATCGATTTCATCAACACCACACTTCCGGAAGTGACGTTGCAGCCCGCGACACCCGCGGCCCTTGATCGCTGGATGGCGACCGAGGGTCAGAAGCTCATCCCGGGCGATATCCTTTTCCTTTATGTGACAGACCACGGGACGCGGGGAAAGGCCGGGCCACGACAGAACGCGATCACGATGTGGGGCAAGGATTCCGCGCTCACGGTTGACCAGCTTGATGTCTGGCTCAAGAAGTTGCCAAAAGGCGTGCGGGTCGTCGCCTTCATGTCGCAATGCTTCTCCGGAGGGTTTGCGCGCTTGGCCGCAGCCGACGAGGCTCTGCCCGACGGGAGGATGTGTGGCTATTTCGCCTCCACCGAGACCCGTCCCGCCTATGGCTGTTACCCCGAGGCGCGCGGCGGGGCCGATATCGGCCACTCGGTGCGGATGTTCGAGGCGGTCGAGACCCGCGGTTGGCTGGCCGAAGGGCATCGCCACGCGGTCGTCACTGATTTTACGCCTGACGTTCCCATCCGGACCTCAGATGTGCAACTCGAACTGGCCCTCAAGCGCGAAGCCGTGCTCGAGGGCTTGCCCTTCGAGGAACTCAGCGATGTTTTGCTCGACGAAGCATTCGCCGAGCCGGGGCAGTACGAGCCCGAAATTCGTCAGCTCGACCGGATCTCGGCGGCCTTTGGTTTTGCCGGCGCCCGCTCCCTCACCGAGGTTGATCAACGTCTTTTGCAGATCGAAAAAATCGCCACTCCATTGACCGAGTGGAGCCAGGCATGGACGGCCGCGCACCACGATCTGACGCGCGCGAATCTGAGCCGGTTTCTCGACGCCCGTCCGACCTGGCGGGATCGTCTTGGCCCGCGCGAACTCGATACGCTGGACGTGAACGGACGGGCCGCGCTCGGCGACGATCTGATCGCGGACCTGGGGCCATGGACGGCACGCAGCCCGGCGACCGGCGAGCGGCTCGAACTCCTGGTCGAGCGCTCCGAGGTCAGCGATGCGCTCGCCTATCGCATGGAGGTGCGCGAAGCCGCGCTCGAGCGGTTGCGCGCCCAACTGATTCGGCTGGCCGGCTTGCGCTGGCTCGATACGCGGGCTGATACAAGCCAAAAAGCGGCTTTCCTGGCGCTCTTCGAGTGCGAGGATCTGGTGTTGCCGCTGAAGGAGACGGGTGCTTTGCCGCCGGCGCCCGAAAACCTGGCGTCCTGGGACGACGATCTCGATCTCGCCCGGAGCGTCCTTCCGGCCTGGATGGGCATCCAATTCGAACCGGCGAAAATCGCGCTGCGTAATAAGTACAACTTGACAGAAGGCGCGGTTCTGGTCCGCTGGGTCTACCCCGGGTCTCCGGCGGCAAAGGCCGGATTGGTCCCCGGCGACGTGATCATCGGCCCCCCCGGTGCGGCTTTTGCCGAACCCGCCCAGATCCGCGAGTGGGTGATGTTGCGTCAGATCGGGCGGGAGGTCGAACTCATCGTGCTCCGGGACGGCGCGCAAATACGGACCCGGCTGGTCCCCGCTGAACACCCCGGCCGCTACCCGGACCTGCCGCGCGCGCCACGCAAGGGCACGCCGGCACCTGCTCTGCAGGTCGATGCCCAGCGCGGGACGATCCCAAAAGATTTCGCCGATGGCCGACGGCGCATCCTCTTCTTCTGGGCGACCTGGTGCGCCCCCTGCAAGGCGGCCTTGCCCGATCTCCTCGACTGGGCTGCCGACCACGATGCCGAGATCATCGCCATCACGGATGAGCCCGCCGAACCGGTGACGGCTTTCCTGAAATCATGGAAGGACGCTTTTCCCGAAGTGGTGGCGCGCGACCGCGGTCGGGCGACTTTCCTGCGCTATGGGGTCAGTGGCACGCCAAACTTCGTGCTGATCGGGGGCGACGGCCGGATTGAGGCGATCCGCACCGGCTACAACGCCGGCAAGGGGTTGCGCCTGCCCGATTGACGCGACCACTTGGCTGTCGAGGACTGCCTTTACCGCGGCCAGCGGCTCGGTTAGGCACCCGCAGGCACCTCCAAGGGTGCTCTCCAGGGAGGAAAAATGCTGCGCAATCCGGTCTCAGTGGTCTTCGCTGTTCTCGCTCTGCTCGTCGGCGCTCCGGCGTTCGCCGGGACGATCAAGGTCGATTCAACCACCGATTCACCGGATGCCAATCCCGGCGACGGGAAATGCCTGTCCAAGGTGGGGGGCTGCACCCTCAGAGCCGCAGCGGAGGAGGCCAGCGCTTCGGAGGTCGGCAACACGATCGAGCTTCCCGCCGGCACCTATCCTATGCACAAACCCGACGAGGGCGAGTACTCTGAAGGCGGCGTGCTTTTCCTCAAGGGGGAGATCACCATCTCCGGCGAAGACAGCGAGCTGACGCTGATCGATGGCCTTGGCAAAGCGCGCGTTTTCGAGGCCGAAAACGGTTCCATCATCAAGATCTCGGAGATCACGGTGCAAAACGCCTTCGGTCAGGGCGAGACCGGTGCCGCGATCTTGAATCGCGGCGTGCTGACTCTGGAGAGCGTGGTCGTGCGCGGCAGCCGGGCGACCACCGATCCGCTGATTCCCGCCGGCAACGGGGCTGGCCTGCTCAACTTTGGCGCCGCGACCGTGCGCGATTCGACGTTCGAGAAGAACATCGCCGACGGCCGTGGCGGCGCGATCTTCAATGCGGAAGGCTCGAGTCTCGATGTGCTCGGCACGAGTTTCACCGGCAACCAGTCGCTGACCGACGGGGGTGGTGCGATCGCGAGTTCGAACACCGCCAGGCTCACCCTGGTCTCATTCACCGGCAACAAGGCCCAAAACGGCGGCGCGATCGATGTGATCAGTGGCCCGTTTGCGCTGCTGGATGCGTCCTTCGTCGAGAATTCGAGTGGCGTTGGCGGTGGCGCGATCCGCTCCAATGGCCAACTGACGGCGGCCAACGTGACGATCTCGGGCAACGCCGCAGCCATCTCCGGGGGTGGGCTCTGGACCACCGGTAGCGGCCAGACCACTCTCAACAACGTCACCATCTCGGGCAACCGCGCTGCCACCGGCCAAGGCGGCAAGGGTAGCGGCGGCGGCATCGCCAACGATCCAGCGGCCACCACGACCATCGGCAATTCTATCGTGGCGGGGAATTCGAGTGCCAGCGGCAAGGGACCGGACTGCGCCGGGCGTCTCAACTCGCTCGGTTACAATCTGCTCCAGAATCAGGCCGGCTGTTCCCTCGATGGCGTCAAGGCTGGTAATGTCGTCGGCCAGGCGGCCAAACTCGCCGCTCTCGATACAACCAGCAGCCCCACCGCGGTGCTGCCACCAGAGGTGGGCAGCCCCGCCATCGATGTCGGTAACCCGAAAACGCCGACGGGCAAAGATGGGACCTGCATGCCGGTCGATCAGCGTGGCGTGCCGCGCCCGCAAGCGGGTGCCGGGCCCGAGCCGCGCTGCGATATGGGCGCCTTCGAACTCAAGCCGGCCTCCTGAGGCCGCGCGGGCGATTCGCCCGAATTTCGTTTGGCGCGGCCCGCTGCCGCGAACCTCGCCCTGCATCTCCGGTTTGTGTGAACGAGGGACTTTCCTGCTGCAGGTTCTATTGAATAAGGGATTGCCCCTATTCTTGTACCATATTTAACATATTTTCCCTTATAGCTTACCCTATTTTCCCGGACACCGTCTTCCAGGGCCCCGCTTACGCTTGGACCAGCGTGACTACCCCAGTCCGCCCGCGTGGCAGCGTCGCGGCGATGACGCCCGGCGCATTCCGGACACGCGCCTGCCATCGCATGCCCGAGGTTTCGTTGCAGGACGGGCTGCAATTCCACGCGGGACGCTTTGGCATCTTCGTTGCGATGAGAGTCCAGGCGGAGGTGGGTATGAGGTGGTGGTTGTTGGGGTGGGGCTATGCCCGGCCTTCGTTCAGAGGATCTGTTGTGGGCGCGAGTCGGCTTGCGCTCTGGGGTTTGCTCTACGGGTTCATTGCGATCCTTCCCGGGTCGCGCGCCGAGGCGACCACCTGGGTGGTGCCCGAGCCCGAGGCCCTCGCCAAGGGTGCCGATGCCGTGGTGCTCGCAACAGTGGAGAGTGTCACCAGCGTGGCCGCAAGCGATGGATCTCGGATTGACACCGAGGTCGAACTCTTCGTGCATGAGAGCTACCGGGGCGCCCTCGCCGGTGACCGCATCGTGCTGCGTGAGGTCGGCGGTCACGTCGACGGCGAGCAGCAATGGATGTTTGGCTCGCCCGAGTATGCGGTCGGCGAAACGGCCGTCGTCTACGTCAAGCGCGATGATCTCGGTCGGCTTCACACGCACCAGATGATATTTGGCAAACTTCCGGCCGAGATCGCCTCAAATGGCCGCGTCTGGCTCTCTCGCCAGCGGCAAGGTGGTGCTGTGGAGCGGCTCTCGCTGGAGAACTTTGCGGCGCAACTGCCGGGTGGTCGCGAGGCGCCACAACGCTGGCGTGCGCGTGGCGGGCGAGCCGCGACAGCAAGGCTTGAGTCGACCGGTGCGCCGCTTTTGGGCCGCACCGAGGCCGTGCGTGAATTCCGGCTGATGTCGCCCGAATCGCGCTGGTTCGACTCCCCCGTTCAAGTTTTTGGTGACCTGGGTGCGGATCGCAAGCTCGGGGCTTCGGTGTCGCGCCGGGCCGAGCAGGCCATGGTCGCAGCCTGGGACGAACAGCCCGGCAGCTCGCTAGATCTGAGTTATGCCGGCAACAAACAAGGGCCCGGCTTCGTCTGCAACCCGGGCTACGTCACGGTGAGTTGGAATGACCCGCAGGAACAGGTCGCCGATCCGACAAATTGTGGCGGGGGTGCCATCGCGGTCGGTGGCTTCTGCTCGACTGGCTCGCGCCACGGCGGCACCGCCTACCAAAAGATCACCAGCGGCGCGATCGTCGTCAATGATGGTTGGGACTCCTGCTGGTTCTGGAACGAACAGAATCTCGAAGAAGTGATGACCCATGAACTGGGCCACGCTGTCGGTTTTGCCCACTCCTGGGAAGGGAGCATGGGCAGCCCCAACGATTCCTTCATCACCGACGCAACCATGTATTGGATGGCGCATTTCGATGGGCGTCGCGGCAGCCTGAAGGCCTATGACAAGGGCGCGCTGGCCTGGCTCTACGACGACGGGAGCGCGCCGACGCCTACGCCGGGCCCCGGCCCGACCCTGACGCCGAAGCCGGCCCCGACGGTCAAACCGACGTCAGGCCCCGGCCCGACCCCCACGCCGAAGCCGGCCCCTACGCCGAAGCCGACGCCCAAGCCGACGCGGACACCAGGTGCGGGTTCGACCCTGGATAGGGATTTCGACGGTGTCGCCGACGTGCGCGATAATTGCCCGGCCATACCGAACGCTATCCAGGCCGATTTGGATGAGGATGGATTTGGCGACGAATGTGATTCCTGTGTGGCCTTGCCGAATGAGCAGGTCAACGGTTGTGGCGAGTTGCGAGGCTACGTCCGGGTGGCGGTGCGCGAGAGCGGAAAAGTCGTTCTCGATGTACGGATGCGCTTGGCCGACGGCCTGGAAATGCGGACTGCGCGGGAGGTCGACGTGAAGATCGAGAGCCCGAATGCGACCTGGACTCTCGCCGCCGCAGGTGCGCCCCTGCGGACCAATAGCGCCGGCACCGGCGCCTATTCCCGGACCTCGCGGCAGAAGGTTTCAGTGCGGGGACTCGGTCAGGAGAACCTGGCCGTCAGCCTGCACTCGACGGATGCCGCCGCGGAGAAGCTCTCTGGTGCCAGTTCGCTGGTGATTGACCTGGATTTTGGATTGCAGCGCGCCGCAGCCCGTCTGGTTTGCCGTACCGCCTGGCCCGAAGGCCGTGCCGTGACCCGTTGCGATACCGAATGATGTGTTGATGGCGTGGAGGGCCGGCGTCTGGCTGAGGCCCACGCCTCCGAGGCGCCGTCCGGCGCCGACGCAGCGCCCGCCGAGTCCCCCTCCCGGCGGGCGCTGCTGTTTCTGCCAGAAGCGGCCGCGCTCGCGGCGCGCGAGGAGACCGGGGTCGGTCGCATCCCACGCGCCACCCCCTCGAGAGCGCGGCCTCGTCTTGCTTCGCGGCGCGCGAGGAAACCGGGGTCGGTCGCATCGTCGTCGTCGACTGTTTCGCTCGTCTACGAAGCCATCGCCGCGGGGGCGGGTTCAACCTGGGTTGGTGTCGGCGCCGGGAGTGGCTTCCCCAGGGCCGGGCCTGGCCGCAGGGCAGCCGGGCCCGGCAGGGGGCGTGCGGCGGGCGGTGGCTGTGCGGGCGGTGGCTGTGCTGGCGATCGCGGTGCCGCCGAGAGCGTCTCAAACCGGGCGGCCAGCCCGACGAAGCGCGATTCCAGGCTCTCGACCAATTTGTTGCCCTCGGCGAGCCGCTCGCGCAGCCATTCGCGCTCGCGTTGGCCGTCGCGCAGATCCGCTTCGAGTTCCCGCACCCGGGGACTGGTCCCGATCAGATAATCGCCGCCCTGAGCCGTGATCAGGAAGCCCGCAGCACCGGCGACCCCCAGGATCAGGCCGAGTAGAAGTCCAATAACGAATTTTGTCACGCGTCCTCCTTCTGTGCAGGTGAGGTTGTATCGCTGGCCGGGTGGGGCCGTTCGAAACGCAGCCAGAGGTTGCCTTGCACCGCAACGAAACCGGCCGCGTGGGCCAGAGGCTCGGCCGCGGGGTTCAGGCCGGGCGCTTCGAGCAGCACGCAGCCGCGTCGCTGCGCGCGCCAGATGGCACAGCGCAGCAGCGTGAGGAACGTCGCCTGAAGTGCGGCCGCATCGGGAGCGGGAAGAAGGTCTTGTGTCTCGCCCAACGATCCCTCGGGCGTCACTCCGTCGGGCGGCGGCTGCAAACAGGCCAAGGTGTCGATGGTGCCGACCAGGCCGGTATGGCGAAGGCTGCGAC
The DNA here is from genome assembly GCA_009885395.1 of Deltaproteobacteria bacterium. Lineage (GTDB taxonomy): Bacteria > Desulfobacterota > Binatia > UBA12015 > UBA12015 > SXLG01. The sequence goes on from VFKT01000320.1 coordinate 16,981, forward strand.
GGTAGCCGAGCGCTACGACGCCACTGAGGGCTTCCGGGTTTTCGCCGGAAACTTCCACATAAACATCGGAGGCCAGTGTTTTAAGGAGTCGACGCAGGGCGCGAACCTGCCCCTCGGGCGGCGATTGCGCTGCCCCAAGCATCGCTCCGATGTCCTCGCGACGTGCCCGTCGCACGCCATCCGGGCGCCGTACCCCCTCTGCCAAACCCATGCGGGCATTATCGCTAGCACGAGGCTTGTGGCCGTGTCGTGCGAAAGGGCCGGGTTGTCCCGCCGGGGCGTGCCGGGCTGGCCAACGCTTCGATGGGCGGTTGACTCGGCGGGGTCCTCGTCCGTATCGTGGTAGGCAAGATGTCGAGGCAGGAAAAACCGAGCGGGCCGCCCAAGATCACGATCATTCCCGGGCGGGGAGTTTCGCAGACCATCAACTATCTGCTTGAGGATCGTGACGATCTCGAGTGGCTGGTTGCCGTTGGGCGCAATAAAAGCGGCGAAATTTTCTTCTACGATACCGGCGGCGATATTGTAGAAGATCTCGGCACGCTCGACTATCTGAAGCAGCGCATCATCCGCGCCCACTTCGGCGACGAGCCGGAATAGGCGGGAATGATGCGCGCCACCCCGGCCCGCGCCGAGGTTCAGTCGACCAGACTGCCGGGGGTATCGAGAAAGGCCTTTGACGCCGACGGTATGTAGTAGGTGCCGAGCAGGATGAACATCTCATCCCCGGTCGTCACCCCACCGGTCAATGGACAGGCGTCGCACAAGCCATCACCTGCACCCGCTGTCGAGTCACAGAAAGCATGGTTGCCGCCGCAGACCTGGCCCTTCTGCGGACCGGCCATGCAGCGTGTCTGGCTGATCGAGCAGGGCCCGCCCGGCGCCAAGGGTGGTGGCAGCGGCGTGGTCGAACGGCGCTTGACTTCGGCAGGATCGTCGGCGCCGTTGTCGTAGCGCGAACAGTAGAGGATACGGCGACTGTTGTTGCCCGCGCCATCAAAGGCGAGCTGCGGCTCGAAGTAGAGCTGGACCGGATCGTTGTACTCGACGCTGGTATAGGTCGGGGTGTCAGTTCGTGGCACGCAGGTGCTGCCGGCCGAGCAACTTGCATTCGGCGGCATCCAGACCCGGAAAAGTTCGCCGCGCTGGTGCACATGGGAGGAAAGCTCGAAGAGACGGGAAAACTGCGGGATCACATAAGTGTCGCAATATTCGCGTTTCTCGAAAACCGGCACGTTCTGGATGAAGATATTGTCGGCGTCGAAGATGGGGCGGGCGATATTATCGTCGCCCGGGTCGCTAAACGAGAAGTTCTGCCATTGCTCGATGGTGGTGTCGAAATCCGTGAGATTGAAAGCGTGCGAGTTCCACACCACATAGCCCGACATCGGGATCACTCCGACCACCGGATCCGGGTAGTTAAAGCTTGACAAAGCTTCCTGCGAGCCGCCGACCCGCGGCGTGGTGGGGGTGCCGCCGCCGGTGGGATTGAAGCCCATATCGGGCGGCCCGAAGCCGAGACAGGCGACCGAGGTGACGATCGCACTGGTGCAGCCGGCGCGGGTACCGCAATTGCCGCCTCCGGACGCAACGGCCACGCCAGGCCGGGTCG
>VFKT01000195.1 GCA_009885395.1 Deltaproteobacteria bacterium
GACGTCGGGATCGCCGTTGGGGTTGGCGTTGGGGTTGACGTCGGGGTCGGCGTTGGACTTGGCGTTGACGTCGGGATCGCCGTCGGACTTGGGGTTGACGTCGCCGTCGGGGTCGGCGTCGGCGTGGAAAGCGCTGCACCCAATTCGCAGGTGCCGCCCGTGGCCGGGCTGAACGCCCCGGGTGCGCACCACTGGTCGGCACTGCAGCAGCCGGTGAAGCCCTCGTCTTCGCAGGGGCCCGAGCGTTGTGGCTGACAACCATCAAGACCTGGGGTCGGGGTTGGAACCGGAGGGGCTGGCGGAATGAGGCAGGTGGACGCATCTTGGCCGATGGCGGAAGCGAATTCCTGGTCGAAGCCGAGACAGGCGAAGGCATCGGCAAGGCGCGGGAAATCGACGACTGCTACACGCTGCAGTACATCCTCCTCGATCAAGCGTCCGAGGCAGCGCGCCAGCGCACCGGCGTCCTCGACCGTGGCCGGGGGGTCGAGCCGGGCACAACCGTCAATTACTCTGGGGGCACCAAGCCCCGTTGCTTCAAGCAACTCCGCAAAATCAAGAGCGGTACACGCCCGGCTGCGGACCACCCTTTCGACACGTTGACGGCGGGCGGTAAGCCGTAAAAGATCGCCAACACAGCCAGCGCGGGCCGCAGCGCAGCAGGCTGTCGGCGATGGGTTGTCTAGGAGGCAGCTTAGACCGCGCAACCCACAGCCGGCTGCAGCACGCTGCGCTTCTGCTGCGACGGCCCGCAGCGAGGTACGCAGTTCCGTGCTGCAGGCGGCTCCTGCCTCGTTTGCAAGGGCCGTCCCGTGTCCTCCGATCGGTTCCCTTGCGGAGGTCGGGCTTGGCGTGAATGCGCATGATGCAGCCACGGCCAGTGCCAATATTATCCGTGTCACGATGGAGCATCGATTGCAGGATTTCATAGGGTTCTCACTCGTTCGAATCAATTATCTGACAAGTTGCCGGTACCGAATCACCGAGAATAGTGGCGGCATCGACCGTGCAGGAGAAGGCTGAAGGCGTCGGAGCGGCAGCGCCCTCGACACAATCGAAGGTTATACCGATGAAGGGTCCGGCCGGGATTGGCGAGCCGATGCTGATCAGGCCCACGTTCAGGCGGCTATCGTTGTCGCTGGCGCTGAAGAGTCCGCCGCTGAGGCCGGTCAGATTCACGATGCGCTGCAGGACCGTGGCTTCGCCGCCACCACCCGGTATCGTCACCTGTCCTTCGGGGTAATCCAAAGCGACGGTGATGCCGGCCATGTCGGGGATTGCGATCTCGTCGAAGAGCACGGCCACGTTGAGGCCATAGGTCTCGCACGAAGCGCCGGGCGAAGGTTGCGGGCTCGGACTCGGCGTGGGGCCTGGGCCCGAACCGCCGCCGGAGCAGGTTGCAGGATCGTCGAGGAAAGCGGCCAGCACCTCATCTCCGAGCGCCATGCAGGCGAGCGCGTCCACCGCGTCGGGTGCGTCGACGTTGGCGATCCGGTGCAGGACATCCTCCTCGACCAGATGACGCAGGCATGAAGCGAGGTTCTCGAGGTCTGACGTGCCGACGTCTTCATCCAAATCCGGGCAGAGAGCCGCAAGTTCCGAATAGCCGAGTCCGGCTTCGGCATTGAGGAGTCGGGAAGGCGCGACTCCGGCGCATGGACCCCGTGCAAGGGTGGCCTCGAAACTCTCTCCGGCAAGGCGCACCGTATCGAGTACTCGTTGACACAAGCTGTCGGCGGCCTGGCAGCATGCTGCGCGCCCGGCGACGGTTGCGAGGCAGGGGAGGGCCGCCTCGGCGCAACGGCCGAAGGCGCGCTCCACCGTGCCCGTCAGATGGCGCGTGGCCCAGGTGATGTGCTCCTGGCATCGAAGGCTCAAGTCCCCACTTTCAAGTATCGTGTCGGTCACATGGAACGCCTGGGCGTGGTGCCTTGCCCCGAGCACGAGGAGGGCGGTCAGCAGGGCGGTGAGCCGCCGGATCAAGGGGATATGCATTTGTTGTGAGCTCCGTTTCAGGCTGGTCAAATAAGTTAGTTGACTATGCGCAACGGGGTTTCGTCACGCTGCACAGCACTGCCATCCAAGAAGCTACCGGCGACGTGTGACGTCGCGGTGACAGGAGTGGGTGCATCCAATGATTGGAGCGGTTGAAATGAAGACGGCCGGAGCCCACGATCCGGGTTGGGATCGCGGACTCCGGCCGTGCACGGATGCCGGAGGCCGATGGAGAGGATCGCGGCGACCGCGATCCTCTCACGAAGGGCTAAGTGGCCGGCACCAGTTCGACGGAGCAGCTGATGACAATCGGGTTGCCCAAGATGTCGGACGCCTCAGCCGTGCAGCTGAAATCATCCGCGATCGGAGCGCCAGCCGAGTCCGGCCGGCACTGGAACGACGCCTCGGCGAAAAGGCTCGCATTGATCGGTGTGCTGGTCGAAATCAGAGCGATTGAGAGCTGATCCTCGGCGCCGCCGACCGGGGCCACATCGAGGTTGGAATAGATAAACAGGCCATCGCTGATCCCGCTCTCGTTGGTCGGAGCGGAGGAGAGCTGAAGTTTCGCACCCGGATAGTTGATCCGTGTGGTGAGGCCGGCGGCATCACCGCTGAAGCTCGTTGTCACGTTGTAGGTATAGGGGCCTACGCAGGGCGCGGCCGGTGCCGGGTTGCAGTTCACCGAGACGCCGAGGACGGAGGCCCCGTTCTGTGCCGAGCATTCCGCCGCGAACTCGGCTGTGCAGGCGACGCAATCGGCGATTGCCTGGAGGTTGGTCAGCGGCACGTCGCAGTCCGAGCCATCGGGCGTGGTGACCGCCGGGCAGACGGCAGGGAGCCCGATCGCGGCCGCAGTGAGGTCGGTCGGAAGCTCCTCGAAGAAGCCGCCGCAAACCTCGTCGACGCCGCCGCAGGCCTTGCAAATGGCGGTGCTCAGGCTTGCCACCGAGCCGGCGAGGGCCTCAGCGGGATGGCATTCCGTGTCCTGGGTCTTGCCCTTGATCCTGCTGTCCGCACATTTCGTGTACTCCTTGTTCCAATCCTGAGCGAGTTTCGAGCCTGCTTTGCTGATCGTCGTCTGGCAGCTGTCAAGAAGTTTATCGTCGCTCTGCACCAGTGCGCCGTGGAGCAGTCCGTCGCTCAGGCCTGCGACCACCGCGTCGACGGTGCAGATCGCACACTCTGCGGCATCCGTTGCGTCGCCGAGCACGATGTCGTCGCACTCGCCTGAGACACCGGGGCACGTCGCGGGCATGCCCAGATCCCCTCCGCTCAGCACACCACACGATTTCGTGGCTGCATCTCGAAGCTTCTGGGCGGCACCCTCGATCTTCCCGGCCGCCTTGGCATCCGGGCACGAGCCCGACTCTGCCTTGCCCTTGATCACGTTCTGCTCGCATTTTGCGAGTTCCTTCGACACCGTCTGCGCATATCCGCCTGATGCCTTGGCGAGCGCGCTGTTGCAGCGCGCCGCAGCCGAGAGCCCGGCCTCGGCCACCCCCGCATAGGCGAAGCCCGCGATCGTGAGCAGCCCCACGATGCGCGCGGCGCGGCGGTGGGTCCTTCCCATTTCCGTTGTTTTCATGGTTTTCATCCTTTTTCTTTTTTTCTTGATCTGGTTGATTGGTGAAATTGTAATTTATCAATCCCTGATGAAGGAGATGAACTTGAACCGTCCATCCACTTCGGCGATCGAGCCGGTCGCGATTTCCTCGCTGCTCCCGGCTAAACTCTTGACGCGAAGCTCAAGCCGTCGATGGGCGGTGTATCCGGCATACGTCTTCACCCCTTTGGTGAAGGACCAGTCGACCACCTCAAGGCCCTGACCGCCGGCGTTCCCGAGCAGCCCGGCGGCGTTGAACCGACTCCTGGTGTCGAGGACGCCCCAGAAATACTCGGCGGCTTCTTCCCCTATCCGCTGCGGGGCATGGCCTGGCTCGGCATGGCCCGGGATAATGATCCCGCGGTACTCCTCTTCTGTCACGCGAAGGTTCTCCAGCGCCCCACGATCTTTCGTGTTCAGCGCCGAAACCATTTGGTTGAGAAGTTCCCCGATCGAGGAAGCACCGCCCTCGAGCCCGCTATTGCGGCCGCTCGCCGGCTGCTGGCAGGCACCGAGCAGAAGGCCAACCAGGACGGCTGCCCCGGACCTCCGGATTTTCAATCTTCGCGTCATGCTTTCCTCAGTTGACCGGGTAGGCAACCCAGTTGCCCGAGGCCCACGAAGCGGCGTTCGGGTTGAAACCGCCGACATAGTCGGTCGTGTCGAAGGCGGCGTCGATCGTTTTGCAATCGAAGCTGTCGGCGACCGTCGCCGGGGTGGCCGGCACCGGGTTGCAGCTGAAGCCCGACGCAGAGCAGGCCGCCTCGATGGTCGGATCCTTGATCGTAATGTCGTAGCCCGCCGCGATGAGCTTGGTCTCGAGGGCGCTTGTGCTGGCGCAGTTGCCCCCGGAGATTGCCGAGGTGGAACCACCAGCGGTAAGCAAGGGGTTGGCATTCGAGCTGTTGTTGTAGAAGATCGAATCGCGCACATAGGACGCTCCCGTCACTGCGGCCGAGCTGTTGCAGGCGAGGTTCATGGTGTCGGATTCGTTCACCTTCCAGCCCGACTTCTTGAAATTCGTGGTGATGACCTTGGCTGCCTTGAAGAGGGTGCCGCGACGAAACAACATGCCGTCGTTGTTGGTATCCCCAACCTGTCCCTTGGTGCCGATCAGGGTGACGTTGCACATCTTGGCGTCGGAGCGGGGCAGCAGGTTGAAGCCAAATTCGTTGTTGTCGCCTTCGAAACCGCGGCTGCCCGTAGTGTCGATGTTGCCGTCGTACTGCTTGACGTAGCCGTGCTGCAGTGTGCCGGTGTAGCCGATCTGCCAGTCGAATGAATCATCTGCCGCGCCGCTGGCGATCATGTACTTGGTGTTGAGGTTGCCGCCGAACCACTCGAGGCCATCGTCGAGTCCCATATGGGCCTGAATATGGTCAAACGTCGTGCCACGACCGAGGCCATTCATGGTAAAGAGGTTCAGCTCGTTGTCGGTGGTCAGCTCGCGACCGGCAAATTCTACCCGGATGTAGCGGGCCACACCCGAGGAATCGTTGGTCTCATTGCCACCAAAGGCAACGTTTTCAAGGCCTTCCGCGAGGCATTCGTTCTGCCCGCAATTGACGGGGCCGCGGCCATTGAGCGCAACGCCACCCCAATCGCCCGGGACCCGCGTGCCGGCCGGCTGGTCGCTCGAGAAAACGATCGGGCTGGTCGAGTTGCCAATCGCGTTGATCTTGGAATCGCGCTTGAAAATGAGGGCAGAGGGAGGATTGGCGGTATCCTTGATTCCCTTGATGTTGGTGCCGGCCTGGATCTTGAGGACCACGCCGGCCTCGACGAAGATGGTGCCGTCGAGCTTGTAGGTGCAGGACGATTGCCAGACCTGGTTCGACCTGATCGCATCCTCGATCACCCGCACTCCGCCATTCGGACAGTCGATGGTTGGGCCTTCACCAACGCAGATCGGGTAGAGGGTCTCGTTGCCCAGCACGTTGTTGAGCAGAATGACCGCGTCCGAGATGGTCAAGCCGCTGTCGGCGTTGATGTCTCCGCAGTTCGCGCCTCCCGCGCCGCCGCAGGATGCCGTGATATCCGCGCCGAGAACGCCGCGCAGCAGTACCACCACGTCGGCCACGTTGGGCATTCCGCCGCTTGTATTGAGGTCGCCGCAGGCCGCATCCGCCAGCGTTGGGGCGCCTGCGGTTGCAAGCCCAAGGGCTGCAGCGGCGAGAGCGCGTATTCCGAATTTTTGCGTCATGATTTTTTCCTCCGTGCTGTGATTTGAATGGCCTTGACCATCGTTGGCTGATTGCCGGAGACGGGGGATATCTCGTTTCCGGTGACGCGTTCCTACGCCGGCAAGGTTTTGTCGAGATGCACAACCTGTTGCCCGACTGTGAACGGTATCGCCGCGATCTCCCGATTGTGGCGCTGCGCTTCTTTCCGAACCGGTCGGCTTGTCATCGTTTCGTCACGATCGGGTCACGCCTGCGCCAACCCGGTCGGCCAAACAGCCGGGTATGTCGATTCAGTTCAGAACCAGATTTGCTGTGAGGGTTTTCGTCAGCCTGATGGGGCTTCTGCCTCTCGTACAGGGGGCCGCTCTTGCGGAGGAGGCCGGCGTCATCTCGGGAACCATCATTGATGGCGAGACGGGAGTGGGTGTCCTCGGGGCCACCATCCGCCTGCTCGGGAGCGAGGAGGTCACGTCCACGGATGTGAACGGCGCGTTCCGGATCCCCTCGGAGCCGGGTTCGGCGGTCCTCCGGGTCTCAGCTCCGGGGCACCGCACCACGCGTCTCGATCAGATCGAGGTGAAATCCGGGCGTACGGCGATAGTCAACGCAGCCGTGCAACCGGTGACGCAAGGCGAAATCGAGATGCTCGAAGTCACGGCGACCGCCGCATCCTCGAACGCGGCTGCTGGGCTGCTCACCCGGATGGCTGCCGATTCTGTGCAAGACATCATCGGCCAGGCCGATATCCGGATGAGTCCCGATTCAAACGCCGCCGAAATCGTTCAGCGTATGCCGGCGATCACCATTCGCGAGGATTTCATCTATGTACGCGGCATGGGTGAGCGCTACAGCACCGCTCTTCTCAATGGCAGTCGCCTGCCCAGTACGGATCCGAACAAGCGCGTCGTGCCGCTCGATCTCTTCCCGTCCGATTTCATCGAATCGATCAGCATCGTCAAATCCTACAGCCCGGAACTTCCCGGAGATTTTGCGGGAGGGCTGGTTGACATCGCGATCGAGAGCCGTCCGCCCGAGTTCCAGGCGAGTCTGGGCGTTGCGACGGGAGTCAATACCAACTCGACCTTCCAGGATTTCGAAACCTACCCCGGCTGTGGTCCGGGCGATGCTCTGGGCATGGGTGGTTGCCGCAATCTGCCCGGAGCTTTTGGCAACCAAACGATTGGTAATCCCCCTCCCGAGCAGGGCGCAGCTCTCTCTGGCACCCTGCCGAACCAGTGGACACCTTATTCCGAGACGGCTCCGATGGATTTCGGCTTCGAAGGATCGATGGGCAATAGCTGGGGGCCCTTTGGGATGAACGTCTCGGCCTCCTGGGCCAATCGCTATCGCAGTCAGTCTGAAATTAATCGTGAGTATATCAATGCGGGTACCCCAGAGGAGCCCGACATCGTTATAGGCGATGATTTCGTCTACGACCGCTACGCGTACGAGACCGAACTCGGTGCGCTGCTCACCATGGGCTACGACATCGACGACGAGAATCTGATCGAGTCGCGCACGCTCTACAACCGGTCCTCCGATGACGAAGTGCTTCTCGGTCGGGGCATCACGATTCAGGATCCTGATCTGCAGGATAACGTCACCCGCTTGCAGTTCCAGAATGAGACGCTGCTCTTCACCCAGCTCGGAGGAGAGCATATGGTCTGGAAGGATATCGAAATCGATTGGCGGACAGCGGTTGCGCAATCCACCCAGGACACCCCGGATACGCGTCAGACCAGCTACATCCGGGATCTCTCGACCCCAGATGAGCAGCCGAAATTCGGGCAGTATGCCACCCGGATCTTCTACGATCTCACGGAACATATGAGCGATACCCGGGTTGATGTCGCAATTCCTTTTGAAACGGGACTGCCCGGGACCGATGTCTGGGAGGGCCTTCCTGCCCGGTTGAAGATGGGGCCGGCCTATACCTGGCGCAACCGTGACTCGAACCTGCGCAAGTTCAGCTACCGGTTGCAGGGAGCGCAGGACCGGACGCTTCCGCCTGATGCGTTGCTCTCTTCTGAGCGCATCCTGGAGCGTCAGGTGGGCTTTTTCGAAGCCACGCAGGCTCGCGACTCCTTCGAGGCAACCGAGACCATCGTTGGCGGCTACGTCATGCTCGATCTGCCGCTCATCGAGGACGAACTCCGTTTCTCGGGTGGTGTGCGCATCGAATCGTCCGATATCAACGTCACCGCCTATTCCATCACCGGTGAAAAGATCACGCCGCAGCTTCTCAATACCGACCCGTTGCCGGGTCTGAATCTGATCTATTCGCCGCGCGAGGATATGAACGTTCGATTTGGCTACGCCCAGACGGTGTCACGACCCGAGTTTCGTGAACTCTCGCCGGTCGAATTTCCAGAACCCCAGGGGCTGCGCCCGACGATCGGAAATCCCTATCTCGTGCAGGCCAGCATCGACAGTATCGATTTGCGCTGGGATTGGTTCCTCGAATCCACCGAGGTGATTTCAACCAGCGCGTTCTACAAGATGCTGGACAAGCCGATCGAGCAGGTGGTGGTGGCGCAGGGGGCCAATGTCGCCAATTCATTCGCCAACGCGAAGGATGGCCAGCTCTACGGTCTCGAGTTCGAAGTGAGAAAGAATCTCGACTTCGTCTGGGAAAAATTGAGTGAATTGGACCTGATCCTCAACGTGGCCTGGATCCAGTCCGAGGTGCATAGTGCAAAGGGCGAGTTTCAGGTCCAGACCAGCGACAACCGGGCTCTGCAGGGGCAGGCGCCTTTCGTGATCAATATGGCGCTGGAGTGGTGGAGCGAGGACGCCGGGACCTTCCGGCTTCTCTACAACACGCAGGGCAAGACGATCGACGCACTCGGTGCCTACGGTCTGCCCGATATCTACCTCCAGCAGCGCAACCAACTCGATTTCGTCTGGCGTTTGCCGCTCGACCTCTTCTTCGAAGATATGCCAATGGATCTGAGCTTCGGTGCCGAAAACCTGCTCAACGATGCGTTTGTCTGGACGCAGGGTGGCCTGCTGCAGTCGAGGTTCCAGACCGGCCTGACCTTCAAGCTGGGGGCTGACTACAACTTCTGACCCTCGCCGGCGGACTCTTGGGTCCACCGGTTTGGCAGCCATCGTCACAAACAGGCTCGCTGGCTGTAACCGTTTCGTAGCATAGGCAGGGCAGAGTCGAGTGGCCGGGTGTTGCCGGTGTCAAGGAGGATTCATGTCTTTGCTTATAGACGGGTTGAAACGTTGCATGGGTGGCTACCGGCGTGGAATCGTGGTGGTTGGTTTGTTGGTTCTGGTTTTCCCGGCGGCCGCGCTGGCGATCGACAGCCCGGTTGTCCTCGAACTTCCGCAGCAGGGATCGGTTCAGAGCGGCATCGGGATCGTTTCTGGCTGGAAATGTGCCGCCGGAGAGATCACGCTCCGTTTTGATGATGGGGCGCCAATCGTGGTCGCCTACGGCACGACCCGGGAAGATACCGTGGCGATTTGCGGTGACAGCAACAACGCGTTCGTGCTGCAATGGAATTACAACCTGCTCGGCGACGGAGCGCATATTGTGCGTGTCTATGATGATGGCATCGAGGTCGCCTTGTCGAATTTCAACGTGACCACTTTCGGCGTCCCCTTCTTGCGTGGTGCCGCAGGCAGTTATAATTTCGACGGATTCCCGTTTGCTGGTGATTCCGTCGATGTCGTTTGGCAGCAATCGGCGCAACGCTTCCTGATCTCCAACTACACGACGGGCGCAGCAAGCATGGCAACAGGTCTGGGGCTCAAAGGAGTGGCGGGTGCGAAGAGCAGCGACAGGGCTGGCGTTCTGGTCGCTGGCGCCGTTCTCGAGGTCCCGCAGGCGGCTGCGGTCGCCAGTGGCATCGGCATCGTCTCGGGTTGGATCTGTGATGCCGCGGTTGTCGAGATTGTTTTTGACGGCGGTTCACCGATTCAGGCCGCTTATGGAACAACCCGTCAGGATACGGTGGGCGATTGTGGCGACGACAACAACGCTTTCGTATTGCAATGGAACTATGCCCTGCTCGGCGACGGCGACCACCAGGTGGCCGTCCTTGCGGATGGCGTCGAGGTGGCGCGGGCCGGCTTCCGTGTCCAGACGCTGGGTGTCCCCTTCCTCCGTGGGGTTTCGGGCATGTTCGAGGTGATGGATTTCCCGGCTGCCGGCGAGCACGCGACGCTGCAATGGCAACAGGCTTCGCAGAGTTTCGGCATGGTGGAGCGCGGTGGCGCGACGGCCTGCACGACGGCGACGGTTCGCGTCAATATTGGCTACGATGCTCTTTCGCATCCGAATGTCAGCGGTCTGGCGGTTGCGTTGGGCTACGGCGCCTCCGTGACGATGCCTGGAACCGGTGGCGATGCGATGGTGACCAGCCGCGTCAGCAATCTTTCCGGTATCTCGGGCGGGCTCTTCCAGGTTGGCGACGAGGACAGCGTGCCGGCACCTGCCCTCAATGTGGCCCTGGTCAGCTTGGCGCAGACGATCGCACCGGGCGCCTTCTTCGCGGCCCAGTTCGATTGTGCTGGATCCGCCGCACCGACCCCAGCCGATTTTGCCTGCGAAGCCGCGGCTTCAGATAATTTCGGCCTTGAGATCCCCTCGTCCGAGCTCATCTGCTCGGTGAGCGTGACCACACCCTGAGTCTGAACCGGGTGCCGGTAGGGGCACGGGCCCCTTCGGCATCCCGGCTCAGGCCATTTGACGAACCCTGAGGGTTCTATGCCCCGCCGCAACCGGGGCCGGGCGGCTGGTCTTCGAGTGCAAGCGGCTTGCCCCACCCCCCACCGTGCTGGTCAGCACGGCTTTCAGCGTACGACCCCATCCGACAAGCCCTGTTGCGGGGCCTTGAGGGTGCCGAATTTTGAGCGGACTGCGGCTCTCTCGTCGTCATTTTGGCGCCATCGCCCGGGCCATCGCCCGCCTGCTTGGGGCGGGCGCCCACGGTTTGGCCATCTTGCGTGGTGTCGCCACGGCAGGGACCATCGCTCTAGTTATGCTTGCTCTTTCGCCTACGCGGATCGTTCGAGAGCGCACCATCCGGTTCTCGGTTACCAATCTTGTCGTGGTTGCAGTGGCTCTGCCGCTCTTCTTCGTCCATGCGCCGCGCGCTCCTTCATGAGGCTGGGCAGGTCTTGTCCGAAAGCCACGATGAGACAAGACTGGTTGCGGTTGCGACCGATCACGCCATCCGGATCCTCGCCTCCAAGCAGGCGAGGGTTGTTCTCCTCTCTGAGACCGGCGCCGCGCAGGCCGACTCGCCGCGGCACGCCTTCTCGAATTGATCGAGTCCTCGCTTAATATTGATCAACTCGACGCTCAAGCAGCCGCGATGCGCGCCGAAACGGCCTCGCTCGGGGCCATCTTGCCCGTCCTGCGGCGAGCCTCGGAACGTTCACCGCGCGCCGAAGGCGTAACGCTGAGGTGCGAGGAGCCAGAGGCCGCCGTGGCCATGCTCAGGACGGCTCCGGCAAAGCTCTCCGGCGCAGCACCAAGTCTAGTTGTGACGGCCTTGGAAGCAGCGGCCGATGGTGAGATTGTCGTGTCGGGTGTGCGCCAAGCTGCTTTCGTCGTAGCGCTCCGGCGACCCGGTGCAGCCGACAGGGCGACTCCGGCCCCAGGTCTCGGCCTCCATCTTCTGCTCGCGCAGCGCCTTCCATGCGGATTGGCGCCAGATTGGAGAACGGCGACCGCCAGGGTCGCAGCGCGAGGTTCACGCTGCGGGTCCCGGTGGCCGGCAGCGCTCGGCAGGCACAACCCTGCACTCTTTGATGGGCCTACTGCCCGATCCGGTCGCCGGTCTTGACGGTCGGTAGCGCTCGGCAAGCACAACCCAGCGTTGTCTGAACCCCTGGTCCCGCTGCCTCTCTTCTCCGGAGCGAACCCGTCCGGAGTGAGAGAACGCTCGCTCTCCTCGTCTCTTCTGTGCGCCGCGCCGGTTGCGTGATGAGAGGGGCAGGCCCTATACGGCAAGGGACCCGCCAGGCAGGAGGTCTCGGCAGGGAGGCAGGACTGATGAACGCACGTAAGAGCATTGAACGGACGGCACGGATCGTCCTGCTTTCCTGATGACTCGCGAAGCGCATAGAATCGGAGCTGCTCTCAACGCGTCGCTTCACCTGCATCTCCGAAACAGCACGACTGCGCTCGTGCCGGCCAACGAGGCGGCACTGGCCTGGCTTGAGCCGCAAGAATTGGCACCCGAGATGGCCTTCTTTCTGAGCCTGAGCCTGGAAGAACTCGTCACCAATTGCATCAAGTATGGGTACGACGATACCGCGGAGCATACCATCGAAATTGAATTATCGGTGACGGATCGCCGGCTGACGATCGTGGTGATCGATGACGGCCACGCCTTCAACCCGCTCGAGGAACGGCCGCCCGACCTGGGGCAGCCGATCGGGAACCGCCCCATCGGGGGGCTTGGGCTTCATCTGCTGCGGGAGATGGCCGACGAGATGACTTACGAGCGTCGGGACAAGACCAACCGGGTAAGCTTGACAAAAAACTGAGGCCGACACGAAGGAGGCACGTCTTGTCGTCTCGCGGGACGGTCCCAGAATTTCCCATCCCGGGTGGATTGTGCCACGGGGTTGAAGGAGCCCGGACTGAATGAAGCCGCATCTGTCACGTCCCCTCGAATCCAGTCGGCGCTCCCGTCGCTTTGGTCTGCGCGCGAAGATCGGCCTTTTCGGCATCGCACCCATGGTCGTCGTCCTGGCCGGGCTGGTCACATTGCAAAGTCGCCAACTCTTCCAGACCATGCAGCAAGCAGGGGAGGCCACGGCCCGAGAGCATGCGATCGAGATCGCATTACGCGTCAACGAGGCTA
>VFKT01000245.1 GCA_009885395.1 Deltaproteobacteria bacterium
CGCGAGGCGATGGCGGTTCTGCCGCCCGCGAGAGGGCCGACTGCCGGTTTTTGTCAGGGTCAACGCCCGGGACCAGCGGCCTGCCGCAAATGAGAGGGCTGAAAGGCATCGCGCCCGCCTCTGGCCAGGTCCGAACGCCGCCCGAGCATCGCGAATCCAGACCTGGCCACAGGACAAGCAGCCCGGCAGGAACACGGTCCGCTGGCGACAGGCGGGCAAGCCATGGTTTTCTGAGGGTGGCACTGCGCCGCCGGATCTGCTCCGGGTTCTCCCGTGGTGCGCGGCTTGAGCCTCGTGGTGCCGGCCTTCAACGAGGAGGCCAGGTTGCCCGCGACGTTGCGGGTCGCCAGTCGAGCCTTGCAGGCCATAGCGGCGCGCGCTGAGATTCTCGTGGTCGATGACGGTAGCGTTGATGCAACCAGTGCCGTTGCCCGGGCCGTGGTCTCGCCCGTGCCGATCCGGGTCCTTCGTCAAAACCGTAATCTTGGCAAGGGAAGCGCCGTCGCCAGAGGTGTGCAGGCCGCGCAATATGAATTGATCGCCTTCACCGATGCCGACAGCCCCTACGACCTTGGGGCTTTGGAGCCGATGGCGCGGGCGGTCGAGACTGGCCTTGCCGAGATTGCGATCGGGGCCCGGGATTTGCCGGGATCGGAAATCAATCGGGGATATGGCCGATTGCGGCGCGTTTCCGGCCAGGCACTGTCGACACTCACCTTTCGGCTCCTCGGTTTGCCGATTCGCGATTCGCAATGTGGTCTCAAACTCTTTCGTGCCGAGGTCGCACGCGAACTTTTCGCGATGCGGCGCGTGCAGGGCTTTGGTTTCGATTTCGAAATCCTGATCCTGGCGCTGGTGCGAGGCTATTCGATCAAGCGTTTTCCCGTGCGGCTGACGCATGACGATGATTCCCGGCTGCAGGTTTTGCGCGATAGTGCACGGATGTTTTTCGATTTGCTTGCCGTTAGGCGCCGGCTGCGGAGGGGTGGTCTGTCGCGCGAAGCCAGGCCCGGGTTGGGGCAGCAGCTTGATTGTCCGCTCTGCGCTGGGGCAGGCTTCGTCGAGCGTGCCGAGCGGCGTGGCTGGCGCATGGTGGAATGCGAGGATTGTGGTTTGTGGCGATTGCGTCCGATGCCGTCAGATATAGAATTACTGGCGCTTTACGGAGACGATTATTTTCAGAGCCCACTCGCGCAGGACGTTGGCTACGATGGCTACGGCAGCGACGGCGAGCTGCGCTGCGAGACCTTCCGTCGGCGTTTGCTCGCGCTCGGTCGCGCCGGCACGGGCGAGCGGATGGTGGACGTCGGCGGCGGCTATGGCTTCATGGCCGACGCGGCCCGCGGGCATTTCGCCGAGCGCTGGGTGGTCGAGCCCAGCGCGTCGGCGGCGGCACGAATCGCACCCGACCACCATCTCGCAGCGACATCGTGGCAGGACGCCCGCTTGCCCGCCTCGACCTTCGATCTGGTTTCGATGCAAGACGCACTCGAACATCTGCCCGAACCGCGCCGTGCTCTTGAACAGGCCTTTGAGTCGCTCCGTCCCGGTGGCCGACTCCTGCTGGTGACTCCGGATCGCGCCAGCGTTCTGGCGCGTCTACAAGGCGAGGATTGGGTATCGCTCAAATTTCCGGAGCACGTTGTCCTCTTCGACGGCGCGGGCCTGGCGGCCCTGTTGCGGGATCTTGGCTTTGAAGTGTGTTCGGTCCGAGCTGCGAGGCAGGTGGTTTCGATCGGCTTTCTCGCGGAGCGTGCCGGCCGCGCCCGCCCGTTCTTTGAGCGAGTGTTGCCGGCGTGGCTGCGTGCGATGGCGCTCGAGGTTCCGTCCGGAAGTATCGAAATCGTCGCGCAGCGGCCGCATCCGACCTGAAGTTGCCGGCTTTCTCGCGGTGTCTCGCCCGCCTGACGCGCCCGCTTCGCGCTTCAACTCGACGAGGGACGGGCTGCCTTTATGATCGTGAGCCCGAGCATGACGCGCTTGTCCCGTTTCGCGCTTCAGCCTGGTGATGGGTGGGCAGCCTTGGCGCCGGCTCGCTTTCGCGCGGCATCGAGCACCGCGTCGGTGACCGGTTCCATGCGCCGCATGCCCATCCGCAACAGACCCGGTGCCAGCAGCGCGAGCGCGCGGGCACTCAGTAATTGCGCGTCGAAGCGCGGCACCGTCACTTCATGGATCTGTTTTTCGATCGATTCGAAAATGGCGTCGACGACGATCGAAGGCGGGTATTTGCGGCCGTTGTAGGCCGGCGGCTCATCTTCTTTTTCCCAGATTTCCGTGTCGATCGGGCCCGGGTTCACCAGGGCGACGTGGATGCCGCTGCCTTCGAGATCGAGCCAAAGGCCCTGCGAGAAGGCGTTCATCGCCGCTTTCGAGGCCGCATAGATGGCTTCGCGGGGTGGTGCGACGATGGCCGCAAACGACGACACGTTGACGATGGTGCCGCCGCCGCCGCGCAGAAAGACCGGGATGGCGGCCAGCGTGGTCCAGACGCAGGACAGGAAGTTGATTCGCATCACGGCTTCGGCTTCGTCGGCCGAGACGTGGTAGATATGCTTATGCTTGCTGATGGCGGCGTTGTTGATCAACACGTCCACCCGCCCAAGCCGCGCTTCGACGGCGGGGACGAGAGCTTGTGCGAATTCACGATCGCCGAGATCGCCGCAGAGCGCGAAGGATTCGGGCGTATGCTGGCGGCATTGCTGCATTACTTCGTCAAGTAATGGTTGACGACGGGCGACCCCAACGACGGTGGAGCCGCGCGCGGCGAAGGCGAGGGCGGCTTCCCGGCCAATCCCCGACGACGCCCCGGTGACGATGACGACGGATCTCTGCTCCGGCTTTCGATGTTCTGCTTGCATGGTTTCCTCTCGGCCGCCCTGTGGCGGTTGGTTTCATCGGGTGGCGAGTCGTTTCATTTCCTCGGCGAGGGCCCCAGCGCCCTGCCGGGCGAAGAGGTCGGCCGCCAGTTCCGCCTCCTGTCGTGCCCGCGGGCTGTCGCCGAGGCGCCTCGCCAGGCGTGCGCTCGTGCGGTGCAGGACAGGCCGAAAGCGCTCCGCACCCGTGTGCTCGATCAGGGCGGCCACCTCCTGAAGGCGGACCTTGGCTTCGCCGGTGGCCTCGGGGCTGCCATGCGCAATGAGGGCTTCAGCGAGGGCCGCAAGGGCATCGAGTTCAAGCAGTCGGGTGCCGCGCAGGCCAGTGAAGGTCACGGCGTAGCGCGCTGATTCGATCGCCTGATCAAAGCGACCGCTGCCGGTCAGCGAGCGGGCCAGCCCGGCACAAATAGGCGCTTCGATGAGCCAGGCGTGGCTGCGGGAGCGGGTGGTGGTCAGGGCGGAGCCAAAAATCTCGGAGGCTTCTTCGAAGCGCCTGGCGGCCAGCAGGGCGACTCCCAGGGAGAAGCCCGCGGAGGCGATCGCCAGCGGACCAGCGAGATTTCGCATCTGCTCCAGACTCGTCCTGCTCAGCGCCACCGCTTCTTCGACCTGCGCCCCGCAAGCGTGTGCCAGCGGCCCGGCGCACGCGAGGACCCAGGTCTCGACCACGCCATCACCCGCCGCGCGGCTCGCTTCTGCGACTTGTTGCAGGATATCGCGCGCGGCGTCGAGCCGTCCGAACTCCATTTCGCAGATGCCGCTCAACATCCTGAGATAGAGATTTGGCGAAAAGCCCAGCAAGTCGCGGCCGAGATCTGTCGCCGCGGAATCGACGCAGGCGAGGGCTTCGCGCAGCTCACCGGCATAGTAGAGCACAAAACCACAGCGGGCCTGCAACGCAGTTTCAAGCGGGCGATGGCCCGTCGCGGCGGCGATTGAACGACCCTCGGTAGAAAGCGCGAGAGCGGTCGAGATCGGCCCAAGAAAGCTGCTCAAGCTGCCGTGCAGATCGAGCAAGAGCGCTTCGCTGGTGCGATCTCCAAGGGCGCGTGCCCACGAGCGACCGTCCAGCCCGGCCGTGGCGATCTCGCTCTCCCCGATCCCGTGCGTCCAGCACAGCCGCAGCAGATCGAGGCTCGCGGCGAGACCCTCCCGCATCGAATGAAGTTCGGTGGGATACTGTCTGGCGAGGGCTAAAATTTGGCGAAGATGGTCGAGCGCAACTGCCGGGTTCGAGGCCGCCAGCTTGGCGGCGCGGGCATGCCAGCGCAGTGCAGCGGCGATGTCACCGGCGGCCTCGAATCGGGCGGCGACGTGCGCCGGCTGCGCCATGGTTTCCGAGCTGTCGCCCTCCACGAGGAGTGTCGCGATCCGGGCTTCGATGGCGCTTCGTTCCCTGGCTGGCAACTCGGCGGCTGCGACCTCTGCGAGGACCGGGTGGCGGAAGGCAAGATCCCCGGGCTCGGTCCCTGTCGTCGGTCGCAGCAAGCCTTCGTGCTGAAGTTCTTCAAGCCATGGTTCGATATCGACCGCATCGGTGCCGAGCACGCGGCGGAGCATCCGGCTGGAAAAACAGGGGCCGATCACGCCCGCGACGCGCACCACCCGCGGCAGATGCTCTCTCAGGCGATCGATGCGGGCCGAGACGGTGGCGCGCAGAGTGGTGGGCAGCGCGCTGCCGAGTGTTTCCGGAACCGGCGACTGCCCGGCACTCAGAACCTGGCGGGAGAGTTCTTCGATGAAGAGCGGATTCCCGCCGGCACGTCGGACGATGGATTCGATGAGCGGTTCGGGTGAGTCCTGCTCAGTGGCCAGCGTCTGCTCCACCAGAGTCCGGCTTTCCGTATGGCTCAGCGGGGCGAGGACGATGCGCTCAAAGCCGAATTCGGGCGTCATCCAAGGGAGAGCTTCGCCGCGCCTTACCGTCAGCACGAGTAGCAAGGCGGTGGCGTTCTCGGCCGCGACCCCGGCGGCCGTAAAAGCGTTGCTACCAGGATCGAGGTATTGGACGTCGTCACCGAAAAGGGCCAGTGGCCGTCCGGCAATGGTCGTTTCCATGACGATGCGCACCAGTTTGTCCAGTGCGGCGGCCTGGCGCTCGGGAGGGATGCCGAGACCGGACTCGCCTGGCAAGACTGTAGCGAATAAACTCCGCAGCGCCGGGCCGTCGAGGGCGAAGGACTCGATGAATTCCTCAAGCCGTGCGGCGAGGCGGTGCTCGGCGGGTATCGTCCCTGCGTCGCTGTCCTCCTTGAGGAGTTGGGATTCGAGAAAGAGCCGGATTGCGGTGAAAGGCTCGAACCGCAGTTGGGGTGTGCTGCGGGCCAGAAACGTCGCCATGCCGCGTTGCTCGAGACGGCTCATCAGTTCCGAGATGAGTCGCGTCTTTCCGACTCCGGGTTCGCCCTCGATCAGGATTCGTACCGCCTCACCGTTGCGGACGCGTTCAGCTGCTTTCTCGAGCCAGGCCAGT
The DNA here is from genome assembly GCA_009885395.1 of Deltaproteobacteria bacterium. Classification (GTDB taxonomy): domain Bacteria; phylum Desulfobacterota; class Binatia; order UBA12015; family UBA12015; genus SXLG01. The sequence continues at coordinate 5,353 of VFKT01000245.1, forward strand.
TCGACCTCGCGACCCACCAATTTTGATTCCGACCCTTGGGTCGGGTGTTGATTGGTGCTTGC
>VFKT01000046.1 GCA_009885395.1 Deltaproteobacteria bacterium
CAAGAGCGATAGAAGGGCAGACATTGGCTGCTTGGTTGCCGCGCGTCGATGCTCCTGTCAAATCGTCCGGGTGCCATCCCCCTCTCCCCGCTTTGCGCTCGAACGGACGCTGGGCCGTCTCGCCCGATGGCTCCGTCTGCTGGGCTTCGACGCCACCTTGCGGCCCGATCTTGAGCCGGAGCCGCTGCTGGTGCAGGCCGCGCGCGAGCAGCGGGTCGTGCTCCTGCGCAGTCGTCTCCGGGATCGCGTCCGCCCGCCCCGGGGCCTGCAGGTCGTCGGACTCGAGAATGACGACGTCCGGCTCCAGATCGCTCAACTCGACGCTTTGCTGGGCCTGCTTGCCCGGGGCCAGCACCGGCCACGCTGCACGCGCTGCAACAGCCCGCTCCGGCGGCTGGCATCCTCGGCCTCAAACAGCGTGGGTGAGACGGTCCCGCGGGGGCTCGTTCTCGGGTGTTCGCATTGTCACCGAACTTTTCGCGAGGGGCCACAGATCGAGCGCTTCCGCGTCGAGATCCGAAAGCTCAGGGAGGCCACGGCCGCGCGGCGCACCAGGAAGCATATCCCCACTGCTCCAGAGATCGGGAGCGTTGAGCCTGCCTGAAAGGGACAACTGTTGTCCGAAAAATTGTTGCACGGTGGCGCTCACCCGAGCTAGCGCTTTCGGATGGCAAATTTTCGACAAGTAGAGTTGCCGCCCGGCATCGAGGGAATGCTTTTTCTGCACAGCATGCCCGGTCGGCACGAGGATCTGGCGAGCGCCTGGCGAGAGATCGAGGCCCTCAAGATCACCCGCATCGTCTCGCTCGCAGGGATTGACGAAATTCACCAGAAATCGCCCGATTACGCACTGGCCGTGGAAGCAGACGAGATGCCCTGCGATCGTGACGAATACCCGATCCCCGACTTTGGTGTGCCGGCCGATCGAGCCGGCTTCTGGGAGTGGGCCGGCGTTCTTGCGACGCGCCTGCAGCGCGGCGAGCGTCTCCTGGTTCATTGCGGGGCGGGCTTCGGGCGCACGGGTACCGTTGCGATCTGCATCCTGCTGGCTCTCGGGCTCCAACTGGAGGACGCGAAGTCGGCGGTGGCAGCTGCGCATTCCGAGCCGGAGAAGCCGGAACAACGCGAGTTGGTGGCTTGGTGCGCGGAGCGTCAGGGCTGAGAGCCCAGGCCTTCATCAAATACCCCCCTCCTGGGTTCCACTGCTGCGGCCCAGCGGCGACGGGCGGGTTCCTGACCGGGTTGAGCAGGCCTTGTGGGAGGGACACCGACTTCGAGCAGCTTTGCCGCCTCTTCGGCGTTGACGCTTAGACCGGTACACCGACAGATACCGATGCACGCGGCGGCACGGCCCGCGCAGGCTCGCCACGCGGCCCGTCCTCGTGGTAGGGCTGGCCCGGTGCAGACCCGCCCCGAAGACGAATGCCTTTCCGATGCCGGCGGGTTGCCTTTCTCCGACTGCCTGGCCTGCCATCGCCGGGTGTTGGCGGTTCATGCAGATGCCGGACCGGAGTGGAATTGTTGTTTATGTGGCGCGGTATTGCCCGAACTTTTTTGGCTCGATGAGGATGAACTTGAGATGCTTGGCTGGGCGGTCGTCGATCCGACGGTCGAGGTCAAGCGCGGCTGCAGCACGGGTGGCTGCGGCACCGGGGCTTGTGGCCGGCGGGAAGACGCGGCCCACGACCACGACCACGCCGACGCCTGAGTTCTGACGCGCTTCGACGCCGGACTTCAGACCCGGCCCAATTGTCGCAGGCCCTCATAGAGCACGATCGAAACCGCGTTTGAGAGGTTGAGGCTGCGTACCCCGGGCTCGAAGATCGGGATGGTGTAAAGCGGTGCCAGGCGATCGCAGAGCACGGACGGCAGCCCGCGGCTCTCTCCCCCGAAGATCAGCACATCGTCCTCGCGAAATTCGAGGCGACTGTACGACGTCGTGGAGCGGGCGCTGAAGGCGATCCGGCGGCGAGCCCCGAGCGTGCGTTCGAGATCCTCGAAGCACGAGTGGGTGTGCAACTCGATCAAGGGCCAGTAATCGAGGCCGGCACGTTTCATGTATTTGTCGTCGAGCGAAAAGCCGAGCCGGCCGACGAGATGAAGCGGGCTTCGGGTCGCGGCACAAAGGCGGCCGATCGACCCGGTGTTCTGCGGGATTTCCGGCTCGACGAGAACGACGTCCACGGCAGCTCAGGAGGTTTCCGGTCCCTTGAGAAGCACGCGGCTGCCGCGCGGTCCCGGCACGAAGGTTTCATTGTCTGCGATTTGCGCTTCGTTCAGGAGTTCGATCTGGGCGGCGCGCAGGAAGCGGGCCCGGTAAAGCCCATCTTTGATGCTACAACGCAGCACGCCGTCGGAGCCAAGTTCGAGACCCTCGGCCGGAAGCGGCTCGCGCGTGCCGTCGTTCAGCAGCAGGGCGAAGCCGCCCTCGGGCTCCGGATCGACGTGCCGCACGACGAAGGGGGTGTCCTCGATCTCGACGCAGGCGCGTTCGTCGGCAATTTCCAGCCAGAAGCTGCCATCGGCGGCGCGGCGCAGATGGCGCGAGAAAAGCGCGTCGATGCGTGGGTTCGCGATGATGTCGTCGCCCGAGTACCAGCGACCATCACGGCCGAAGCGGATCGGCGCACTCTCGACCGCCCAGAAGCCTGCCCGCGCCATCCCCCGGTATTCCACCCGGGCGGCCGTGCGACAAGCCGCCGGAAGGAATAAGGCCGCCCACGCTTTGCGACTTTGAGACGGGGGCCAGGAGAAGGAACTCTCGGTCGCGCCGTCTGGAGCGAGACGGGCGACGCTTTTGCGGCTCCTCGGGCCAGCGGATAAAGAGCGGTAAATCGGATGGTTCCCGTACTCATCGAAATCGGGCCGGTATCGCTCTTCTCCTTTGGCGCGACCCTGGCACTGGCCTTCCTCGTCGGCGGCGTGGTGCTGTCCGGAGAACTCGAGCGGCGCGGCCTTTCGCGTGATCTCGCCTCGGGCATCCTCTGGTGGGCCGCGATCGGCGGCATTATGGGCTCCCGCGTGCTCTCGCTCGCCAACGATTGGTCGGCACTTCTGGCCGATCCGCTCGGTCAACTCTTCGGCGGGGCCGGCTTCGTCTGGTACGGCGGCCTGCTCGGTGGCTTTGCGGCGGTCACTGTCTTCCTCTGGCGCAACGATGTGCCCTGGTCGCCGGTGGTCGACGCCATCACGCCGGGCCTCGTGCTCGGCCACGCCATCGGTCGCGTCGGTTGTCAGCTCGCGGGCGATGGCGATTGGGGACCGCCATCGACGCTGCCCTGGGCCATGGCGTACCCGCTCGCCATCGTCGGCTGGCCCCATCCCCCGGGTGTGCGCGTCCATCCGGCGCCGCTCTACGAGAGCTTCGCCTATTGCCTGATCTTCTTCGCGTTGATCAGAATCTCGCGCGACCCTTGGCGCCGGCCGCCGGGTTTTGTGACTGCGAGCTATCTCGCACTTTCTGGTGTGGCGCGTTTTCTGATCGAGGGCGTGCGCATCGAGCCGCGCGTGGTGTGGGGGCTGAGTGAGGCACAGGTGATCGCGGTCATGAGCGTGGTGATCGGCGTTGTCTGGATGTTTCTGCTCGCCGGCCGTGATCGCTTGATGCCGGCTATTGCCGCTCTTCTTGTGCTTGGCCTGGGGGGCTGCAACCTCGGTCCGCCGCTCGCGCCTGATTTCGTGGCGCAGGATCTCGACGGTGCCGCCGTGCGTCTCGGCAATTATCGGGGGCAGGTGGTGCTGCTCAATCTCTGGACGACCTGGTGTCCGCCGTGTCGCGAAGAGATGCCCTCAATGCAGGCGCTCTATGACCGGCTGGGCGCGCAGGGATTGGCGGTGGTGGCGGTCAGTGAAGACGACAGCGGGGCGGCGGTGGTGCGGCCCTTTGTCAAGGAATTCAAGCTTAGCTTTCCGATGTTGGTCGATCCCACCGGCGCGGTCGGGCGGCTTTACTTGATTTCGGGCTATCCTGAGACTTTTGTGATCGACCGGGAGGGTCGTCAATTGGCGCGCTTCATCGGGCCGCGCAATTGGACTTCGCCCGAGCTTGAGGCGGCGTTGCGCACGCTGCTTGATACCGGGATCTGGCCGCTCGGACCCGACGGCGCTTGAGCGGGAAATCCGGGGGCAGGCGAGGGCGCTCGCCGGCTGATCTTTGCCGCGAGCGGGCCGAGTCGGCAGTATGCGATGGTGCAGTCTTTTCCGGGAGGGCCGTGGATACGGCCGGAAGCGGCGCCGGACTGGCGTCGGCTGGCGCGGCGCGCCCGGGCACCGCTGGCGCTGGCCCTCCTCGTTGCCGCGTTCTCCACCTTTGCCGGGGCGCTCGGGCTGCGTTTTGCGGCAACGGGCCGTGCCGTCCTGGAGCGTCCGCCGGTGCCCGCGCTCGCCTGGCTGGTGGTGCGACAGGCCGATGCCGACCACGCCGCAGCCCGGCTCTCGGCAAATAGCGGGCTTGCGCTGGTGCGTGTCCGCGCCGCCACAGAGTTGCTTGATTTGGCCGAGCACGGAGAAACCTCGCGCTTCTCCGTGCTCGAGGTCGCGACCTCGAAGGCCGGGGTTTTGGAGGCGCTGGAGCGACAGCCTTTCCCTGGATTAGTCAAGATGATCCGCCTGGCCCCGAAGGTCCCAATCGGGACCGAGAAGAGCGCGGGCCAGCGCTGGTTGGTGGCGGGATTTGGGCTCTTGGCAGCGGGGCTCTTTGCTTGTGTCTCTGCCGGCCTGGCCGGCGGTCGGGCGCTCGCCCGCGAATTCGCGGGCGAGCTCGAAAGCTTGCGACTGCTCGGCCCAGGCGGAGGCTTCGACATCAGGACGATGGCGGCCGGCCTGCTCGGCGGCGCGATGGTTCTTGGCTCTGTGCCGACGAGCGTCGTCGCACTGGTTCTCTTCTGGGCCGTGCCGATCACGCCTGAGTTCGACTCCGAGTTACAGCAAGTCGCCTGGTTGGGTTCTTCGTTGGGATTTGCCCTATCGGCGTGGGTCATCGGGCAGGCCGGCGTCCGTCGGGCGACCCGACTCCGGCCCCGGTCGCGAGGCTTGCCCGGTGTGGTGCTGGCGATCCTCTTCCTTCCCTGGGTCGCAATTGCCGAAACCGGAAGCCCACCCCGTGCGGTCATTGAAGTCGGCCGTGATATCGCCGTGCAGACCCGCGCTCTCCGTCTTGCCGAGGCGCGGCAAATCGATCTGGAACTACTCGGCCTTGACGCGCTGGCGCGTGGCGACGAGGCCCGGGCAGGGTTGGCACGCACGCTCTGGGCGGAGGCCCGGGCCGAGGTCGGGCGGGAGCAGCTTTCGCAGATCGGGTTGTTCCGTGCCCGCGCGCAAGCGCGAACCATGGTCGCTGCATGGCAACGGGAACGGAATGAACCGCGGCTGCGCGTCCCCCCCTTCGCCGAGTTGCGACGTGCCTCAACGGCGCACGTTCTGGCAGGCAGCGTCGCCTTGCGCGACGCCCGCGGAGGACCGGCCCGGGCCGTTGCCGATGGCCGCGTCGCCTTCCTCGGCACCTTGCCGGGCTGGGGCCGCGTTCTGGTCCTCGACCACGGCCACCGCACGCATAGCGTCTACGGTCGGATGGCGCGGTTCGGCGTCGATGTGGGCGATCTGGTTTCAGCCGGGGAGGCGTTGGGCCGGGGAAACGGGAAGGGCGGGACGATCTGGTTCGGCCTCCGACGGCGGGGCCGTGCCATCGATCCGGTCGCCTGGTGGCGGGCGGGACGCTCTATCGCCGGTGGTTGATGCGGTCCAAGGTTGCACAGCGGCGAAGCCGTCGGGCATGGCTCGTCGCGATCAGGTAATGTCGACGCCGTGAAGACTCTTCGGGAATGGTCCGCCTCTGTTCCGAGTCCAGTTCCGGGCCGGGGGCGACCGCTGCGCCTCTTCGTGGCGGCGTTTGCTCTCGGACTGACGGTGGCTTTCTTCGGCGGATTCTCAGTCGATCCTGTCGATGCCGTGGACCGCGAGGGTTACGACCAGCTCGAACAGTTTTCAAACATCTTGGCCATTGTCCAGCGGAACTACGTCGATGACGTAACAACCAAAAACCTGGTCGAGGGCGCGGTCAATGGCATGCTGGCTTCGCTCGATCCGCATAGCGCCTATCTGACGCCAGATCTCTACGAGGAACTTCAGGTCGACACCAAGGGCAGTTTTGGTGGGTTGGGCATCGAGATCACCAACCGCGGGGGCGCGCTCACGGTGGTTTCTCCGATCGAGGACACGCCGGCCTATCGGGCGGGTATCGAATCGGGCGACCAGATCGTCAAGATTGAGGACGAATTCACCAAGGATATGAGCTTGATGGACGCGGTCAAGAAGATGCGCGGACCCAAGGGGAGCAAGGTGCGGATCTCGGTGCAGCGGGAAGGCGCTTCAGATCTGCTGGACTTCTCGATCGAGCGCGCCGAAATCGAAATCGAGAGTGTCAAATCGAAATCTCTCGGAAGCGGCCTCGGCTATGTCCGCATCACGCAGTTCCAGGAGCGCACCGCCACCGATGTCGAGGAGGCGCTTGATGCGTTGACGAAAAAGAACGAAGGCGGGCTGCGCGGCCTTGTTCTCGATCTTCGTAATGATCCAGGCGGGCTGCTCTCGCAGGCCGTGGATGTCTCCGACATTTTCCTTGACGGCGGCCTGATCGTCTATACCGACGGTCGCCTCGAGAGTCAGAAGCAGAAGTACTTCGCGGGCAAGAAAAATAGCCGACTCGACTTTCCGATCGTGGTGCTGGTCAATGGCGGGACAGCGAGTGCGGCTGAGATCGTGGCCGGCGCCCTGCAAGACCATAAGCGGGCGCTGGTGCTCGGCACGCGGACTTTTGGTAAAGGATCGGTGCAGACTATTCTGCCCCTTGATGGTGAGTCGGCCCTGCGTCTGACCACGGCGCGCTACTACACGCCTTCGGGTCGCTCGATTCAGGCGGCGGGCATTGCTCCCGACATCGAATTTTCCAATGCCGTGCGCGTGGTGCGCGACGAGAAGCTCGAGCGCCGGCAACGCCTGCTCAGCGAGGCCAACCTGCCCAAGCATCTTGACGCATCGGCTGGCGAAAGCGCCAAGGAGAAGGAGCCCGAGGCGGCGGCCGAGGATGACGTCGACGGTCGCGGGGTGGGCGAGCCGGGCAAGGATCCCCAGCTCGACCGGGCGATCGAGCTTCTGAAATCCTGGCACGTCTTCAAGACGGTCGTCGCCAAGCGGGGCTGAGCGGTGCGGCCCACCCGTCCGCCGGGACGCCCTGGAACCGTGTTGCCCCTCTTCGCCGAACGTCGCGCTGCGCCCACTGAGACGCCGGCCGTCGCCGAGCGTCGCGCCATGGGTGTGGCCGAATTGGTCCGCCGCATCGGGCTGACGCTGGCCGAGGGATTTCCCGGCCGTTTCTGGGTCGAGGGCGAGCTTTCGGGTTTTCGTCCCAAGCCAACCGGCCACGTTTTTTTCACCTTGAAGGAGACGGGTGCCCAGGTCGAGGCGGTGATGTGGTCGAGCGCCCGGGCCAGCCTGCGCTTCGAGCCCGAGGATGGCATGCAGATCCTGGCACGTGTGTCGAAGGTCGATTTTTATGCGGCGCATGGTCGTCTCCGCGTCCATATCGACACCTTCGAGCCGGCCGGGGCGGGCGCGCTCGCAGCGGCACTGGAACAACGCCGACGCAGGCTGCAGGCGGAGGGACTTTTTGACGACGCCCGCAAACGTCCGCTGCCCTTTCTGCCGCGCGTCGTCGGTGTCGCAACTGCCGAAACTGGTGCGGCGATTCGCGATATCGTGGCCACGCTCGAGCGGCGTTTTCCGGGTGTGCGAATTCTGCTCCGGCCTTGTCTGGTGCAGGGCGAGGGGGCTCCTGCCGATATCGCCGCAGCGCTGGAGGATCTCAACCGGGAGGGGTCTTGCGAGGTGCTGATCGTTGGCCGTGGTGGTGGCTCAGCCGAGGATCTGATGGCTTTCAACGAGGAAATCGTGGTGCGGGCCATCGTCGCGTCGCGCATCCCGGTCGTTTCGGCGGTTGGACATGAATCGGATACCACTCTGGCTGACCACGCGGCGGACCGTCGCGCCGCGACGCCAACGGCTGCGGCCGAACTGGTGGTGCCGGTGCGGCGCGAGCTTGAGCAGCGGATCGCCGACTTCGGCCGACGGCTCTCGCAGGCGGCAAAGCGTCGCCACACGGAATCGACCGTCCGCATCCAAACCTTGCGCCACCGCCTCGGCGATCCAAGGGTGCTGGTGCGCGAGCGCCGCAGTCGGGTTCAGAGCCAGACCCATCGCGCCCTTGCCGCGCTGCATCGCCTGACTCCGGATCAGAGGGCACGGCTCGAGCAGCTGAGCCATCGTGCTTTGGGCGTGCTTCGTCTCGCAACGCCCGAGCGACGGCGCCGGGTGGACGCGCTCTCGACGGCACTCAAGCGACGTGCCCCGGATGCGGCGGCCTTGCGCTGGCAGACCGAGCGGCTGGGCGAGCGGGCGGTGGCCCGCATGACGGCCCGCATGGAGCAGGAGCGGCATGCGCTGGCTGCGGCTGCCGGCAGGCTTGATGCCTTCTCGCCACTTGCCGTGCTTGAACGAGGCTATGCCCTGGCTCGCGATGCAAAGGGCCGACTGGTGCGCGACGGCGCGGCTCTGGAGGTCGGGGCGAGGCTCGAACTTCGCTTTGCCCGGGGCGCTGCGACCGTCGAGGTGGTAGAGACCCGTCCCGCAGGCGACGGAAAGCCCGGGGAGGTTTGAGCCATGGCGCGCAAAGAGACGACGTCTTCAGACGAGAGCTTCGAAGCCGGTCTTGGCGGACTTGAGAAAATTGTCGCCCGATTGGAGCAGGGCAACCTGCCGCTCGAAGAGGCCCTTGACGCTTTTGAGACCGGAGTCGGTCTGCTGCGGCGTTTGCACGCCAAACTCGGTGACGTCGAGAAACGGGTCGAGGCGCTGGTTCGCGATGCCGAGGGCGTGCTGCGGGTTCGCGAAGCAAAGCTGCCGAGCAGTGGCGTTCGGGAGATGGCGGCTTCGCAGCCTGGTGGCGCAGCCGCGGCTGCGGCGGATCTCGAGGATGAGGATCCGGACGGGGACATCCCTTTCTGAGAGCTGAATCGGGAGTGGCGGGCGAACGAAAAGGGCGGACCTCCGCGGCCAATCGATGTGGCTGGGCCAGAGCCCGCGTGCGATGTTGACGAGCGAAGGGAAAGCGCGGACCCCCGCGATTGGTGCAGAGGAGTCGCCGGCCGACTCCCGGGCGTGGCGACAGGCGCGCCACGCCGAGGTCGATGCGGCACTTCGGCGCAGCCTGCTGGGCCGCGGGCGCCCTGCAGCGCTGGTTCAGGCCATGCGCTATGCATTGCTTGGCCCGGGCAAGCGGATCCGGCCCCTGCTGGTGTTTGGCGCGGCCGAGGCGGTCTCGGGTGCCGCCGGTCGCAAATCGGCTCTGTCGGCGGCCTGCGCGGTCGAGATGGTGCACGCCTATTCGCTCGTCCACGACGATCTTCCGGCGATGGATGACGATGCTCTGCGGCGCGGCCGGCCGACGGTCCATATCCGCTTCGGCGAAGCCGTGGCGATTTTGGCAGGCGACGCCCTGCTGACTGAGGCCTTCGTGGTGTTGGTGGGGTCTCCGGGCCGACGTGTCGTCGACCGCACGGCGATGGTGGGCGAACTGGCCCGGGCGTCGGGGATCGACGGCATGGTCGGC
>VFKT01000095.1 GCA_009885395.1 Deltaproteobacteria bacterium
GCGGCGCAAGGAGTGCTCGCGGCCGGCCGGGAAAAAGGCCGTACTCGCCAAGCGGCGGCGCAAGGACTGCTCGCGGCCGGCTGACGCGGCAGGCACAATCCTTTGCCGCCAAGATCGGCTTTCCCGTTGTGGTCCGCGCCGGAATCTCGCAACGCCGCAAGCCCCACAGCGGTACTGACCGACCTGCACGATGGGGGCCCGGTCCCAAGCTCAAAAGAGCCCCGTTTTCCCAAGTCCCGCTTGGCATTTTAGTTGCCAATTGGAGGTTCGAGCCGATTCAGGCTCTCAACCGGAGAACTCCCTGTGATCATCGACCGCCAAACTTTCATCGATCTTGCTTCCCACCTCGAGGGCGCTTCCGAGGCTGTCCTCGACGTCACCCGCCGCTGCGTGTCGCTCTGCGAGGACGAAGCCGAAGTCACCGAGACCAGGGAGCCGAAAACCTGGGTCGGGCTGGTCGAGTCGCTGGTTTCCGTAAATATGGAATTGACAGGACTCGAGCAGACCCTGCGGGCACTCCTCGAGGCCAATCGTGAGGAGCACGATTTCGCTCGCACGGCGCTGCGCCGCGAGGGTTCGCTCGACGCCTGAATTTCCTTTCAGATCCGGCTGACGATCAATTGCACCACTGAACTTGCGGCGGCCACCAGTGCCGCCGCGATCCAGACCAGCGGCCAGAGAACGGGTACGGCGGGCCTTGCGGCACGCAGCAGCCCGGGCCGCCCGAGTTGCGGCAGCGAGGGCAGGAGGGTGGGCATCGCTTGCATGGTCATGGCGGTGGCCCGTCGACTATTATCGACCACCAGCCTCAAGCGGGACGGCAGGCAACCGTCGGGAGGGCGGCGTTTTTGTTCACCGACCGCCCTCAGATGGTGCACCGAGATCGGGTGTCGATTGGCCCCAGGTGTTGCCCTGGCGATCGCGGGTTGAAATTGAAGTACGCGCATTTTTTGTTGTCCTCTGATGAAGTCCATGCTTTTCGAGCTTGCGATAAAGCGTGCGTCGCGACAGGCCGAGCAGGCGCGCCGCTTCCGTGCGTTTGCCTCTGGCGGAATCGAGCGCGCGCCGGATCTGGGCACGCTCGGCGGCGTCGAGTGAGAGCGAGGTCGTTGGGTCGGGCGCGGCGGCGGCGGTCCGCACCAGCTCGGGAGGAAGATGTTCGAGACCGATGGTGGCGCCGCGCGCCATCAAGGCGGCCCGCTCGAGAACGTTGCTCAGCTCTCGGACGTTGCCGGGCCAGGCGTAATTTTGTAGGATCGATAGCGTCGCGGGCGAAATTCCTCCGCGCGGCAATGCCAGGCGGCGGGCGAGATCGGCCAGAAATCGTTCGGCCAGCAGTTCGACATCCTCGGCCCGATCTCGCAGCGGGGGGAGTTCGATCGCACCGACGTTGAGACGGTAGAACAGATCTTCCCGGAAGCGGCCGTCGGCGACCATCCGTTGCAGGCTGCGGTGGGTCGCCGCGATGACCCGGATCTCGACGTGGGTCGAGATCGGCGATCCGACACGGCGGATTTCCCGATTTTCAAGAACACGCAAGAGCTTGACTTGCGCGTCAAGAGGCATTTCTCCGATTTCGTCGAGGAAGATGGTGCCGCCGTGGGCGGCTTCGAAGAGCCCGCGGCGATCGCGATCCGCCCCGGTGAAGGCGCCGCGTACATGGCCAAAAAGCTCGCTCTCGATCAGGCCCGGCGACAGGACGCTGCAATTGCACACCACCAGCGGTCGGTCGCTCAAATTCGAACGGGCGTGGATTGCCCGCGCGACCAACTCCTTGCCGGTGCCGCTCTCCCCGGTGAGAAGAACGGTGGTCGGGTAGGCGGCGATCCGCTCGATGAAGCCAAAGACCTCGCGCATGACGCGACTGCGGGCGACCATGCCTTCGAACACGGTTGAGTCGCGTCCGCCCAACTCCAGCAATCGTACCCGTTGGCGGAGCCTTCGGCGGTCGATCAAGATCCGCAACAATTGGAAAAGACGCTGCGGATCGACCGGCTTCTCCAGGTAGTCCGCTGCTCCAGCCTGGATCGCCGCGACGGCGTCACGGACGCACGCTTCAGCCGTCAGGAGAACCAGTTCGGCCTCGGGCTCGCGATGGCGGAGTTCAATCAATAACGAGCGGCCGTCTGTTTCGTCAAGCAATGTGGTACTGACGGTGGCATCCACCGGATGCACGGCGAACAATTCAAGCGCCGCTGTGCTCGAGGCGGCCTCAAGCACCCGGTAGCCGTGTCCGCGCAGGAGTGCGGCGAGGTGCGCGCACTCGACAGGATCGTCCTCGACTACGAGGACCTGTCCTGCGTCTTCGTCGATGGGTATGGGGACTCGGGCTTCGGGCATCGGGAGGCTCTCGCCTGGTCCGAACGCAAGGCTGGTGCCATGGCCGTGTGCCGTGCGCGGCACACTCCGGGCGTATGCGGCGCGGGGTTTTTCCGACCACCCGGTTTCTCAGCCGGCCCTGGGCGTTGCGGCTTTGTCGTCGGAGAGCGTCGAAAAGACGACGCTTCGGCGCCGAGATTGGCGAGCCCTGTCGGCACCTGATAACCCCGAACGCGTTCGCTTGCGTCCCTGATGCGACGCGTTGAATAGGCTCGTCGGATGCCGCTCGTCTCAGAACGAGCAGCACCAGGGCGTTGCGCGGGAGTCGGCAAGATGGATTTCGGATTCAGCGAGGAACAGGATCTGCTTCGACAATCGGCTCGGGACTTCCTCCAGAAGGAATGCCCGATGCCTTTCGTCCGAACCCTCATGGCAGACGACGCGGGGCATTCGAGTGAGTTGTGGCGCAAGCTGGCCGATATGGGCTGGCTCGGCCTGCTGCTGCCAGAGGAGTTCGGTGGGCTGGGCCTGGATTTTGTTGACTTGACTGTGATTCTCGAAGAGATGGGTCGGGTGGTGATGCCCGGTCCGTATCTTTCGACCGTGGTGAGTGCGGCCTTTGCGCTCACTGACGCGGCGAGTCCGGAACTCAAAGCCCGCTATCTGCCGAGGATCGCGACCGGCGAGCTTCTCGCCACCGTGGCGCAGCTCGAACCTTCAGGGCGCTGGGATGCGGCCGGCATCGCTGCGACGGCTACGCCCGACGGCGAGGGTTTCCGCCTCGATGGGATCAAGCTTTTCGTGCCCGATGCGTTGGTTGCTGATCTGCTCGTCGTGGCGGCAAGGCGACCGGGCAGTTCGGGTGCCGATGGGATCAGCCTGTTTTGCGTCGAGAAGGGCATTGCTGGTCTTGAGGTGCTGCCGCTCAAAACGATGGACCAGACACGGCGGCTCGCCGAGGTGCGTCTCTCTGGCGTGCGGCTCGGTCGTGAAGCGCTGGTCGGCGTCGAGGGTCAAGGCTGGCGGACGCTTGAGCGGGTCTCCGATCGCCTCAAGGTGGCGCTTTGCGCCGAGGCCTGTGGCGGTGCGCAGCGGGTTCTCGAAATGTCGGTCGAGTACGCCAAGGTGCGCGAGCAGTTCGGCAAGCCGATCGGCTCTTTTCAGGCCATCCAGCATAAATGTGCCGATATGCTGGTGCAGGTGGAATGCGCCAAATCAGCCACCTACTACGCGGCATGGGCGGTGGCGAACGACGTCGAAGAGGCACCCCTGGCGGCGGCGATGGCCAAGGCCTGGTGCTCGGATGCCTACCGCAAAGTGGCGGGCGAGGGGATTCAGATCCACGGCGGGATCGGCTTCACCTGGGAGCACGATATGCACATCTACTTCAAGCGGGCCAAGAGTTCGGAGGTGACGTGCGGCGACGCAACCTGGAACCGCGAACTGGTCGCACAGCGAATTCTCTAGGTCGCGGCGACCCGTCGCCTGCAAACTTCCGAACGCAGCAGGAGGAGCACCATGGCCGGTAATGAGCCCGTCATCGAATCAGTTTTGCGAGAGAACCGCAGCTTTGCGCCCCCCGAGGCCTTCTCGAGCACAGCCCACATCCCGTCGATGGCGGCCTATCGGGAGCTTTGCGCCGAGGCTGAAGCCGATCCCGAAGCCTTCTGGGGGCGGATCGCGCGCGAGAACCTCGACTGGTTCCGACCCTTTGATCGCGTGCTCGACGGCGAAATGCCGTTCACAACCTGGTTCAAGGGTGGCGAGCTGAACGTCTCCCATAATTGCCTCGACCGGCATCTCGGCACCTGGCGCCGCAACAAGGCTGCTCTCATCTGGGAAGGAGAGCCGGGCGATAAGCGCGTTCTTACCTACCACGAGCTGCATCGCGAAGTCTGTCGGGTCGCGAATCTGATGAAATCGCTTGGCATCGAGCGCGGCGACCGGGTCGGGCTCTATATGCCGCTGGTGCCCGAGCTCGCCATCGCGATGCTGGCCTGCACGCGCATTGGCGCGACGCATTCGATCATTTTCGGCGGTTTTTCTGCTGATGCCATCCGCGATCGGATGAACGATGCCCAGGCGAAACTGATCTTCACGGCGGACGGGGGGTATCGCCGTGGTGGCACGGTGGCTCTCAAATCGACGGTCGATGCCGCTCTTGAGGGCTGTCCTTCGGTGGAGCATGTGGTCGTGCTGAAACGCACCGCCCAGGCGGTCGAGATGCGCGCCGGCCGTGATCTTTGGTGGGACGAAGCGCTATCGGGGATGTCAGTCGATTGCCCGGCCGAGAGCCTCGATGCCGAGCACCCGCTTTTCATCCTCTACACCAGTGGCACCACCGGCAAGCCCAAAGGCGTGCTGCATACCACCGGCGGCTACCTGACCCACGTCACCTGGACGTCGAAAATCGTTTTCGACCTAAAAGATACCGACACCTATTGGTGTACCGCCGATATCGGCTGGGTGACCGGGCACAGCTATCTGGTCTATGGCCCGCTCGCCAACGGGGCGACGGCCGTCATGTACGAAGGCACGCCGAACCATCCATCCCCCGATCGGGTCTGGGATATGGTGGAACGCTACGGCGTGACCATTCTCTATACGGCGCCGACGCTGATCCGCTCGATGATCAAATGGGGCGATGAATGGCCGGCGCGCCACAACCTCTCGAGCCTGCGTCTGCTCGGCACGGTCGGCGAACCGATCAATCCCGAAGCGTGGATGTGGTACAAGGATAAAATCGGCGGCGGCCGCTGCCCGAGCGTCGATACCTGGTGGCAGACCGAGACCGGCGGCATAATGATCGCCCCCTTCCCGGGGGCGACGCCGATGAAGCCGGGCTCGGCGACCCAGCCCC